>JBGSIY010000265.1:0-5840 GCA_041742275.1 Pirellulaceae bacterium
TCCTTTTTTTGTTCATCGGACAATAAAATCTCCACCGCCGTGATCGCATCACCAGGAACGAGGCCCACTTCGGCGGCTTGGGAACCCGGAACGACGTCGGCCACAATCGGCAAAATGGGGACGGCAAGTCCTAGGGTCTCCAACGCATAGGGTCCGTAGTCGAACGCACCACTGCTGGTGGGAACAATCGGCGTAACGTCCACACTCATCGATTGAGTCTGATTGTTTCCGTCCGTTCGTTCGATTTGCAAGGTAACATTGGTCGTTCCCGCCTTAATTTGCTGGAGCAATCGTTGATCGAACGTTTGCAAATCCCCCAGGGGCTCATTGTTCATGGAGATAATTTTATCACCGACGAGCAATCCGGCTTGTTGAGCCGGCGATCCGTTGCGCAATGAAGCGATCGGGCCATATTGCAACGAAAACCCTAACTCGTGGATGGGGTTGGGTGGCACGACAATGTCCAGCGTTTCTGTATTTTTGGTATCCGCCCCCTCTCGCTTCACAGTAAACGTCACGTCATCGTCGACCACCGTCGCCAATATTCTTTTGAGATCGATCAGGCGCGAGACGGGCGAGCCGTTCAAGGCGACGATTTGGTCGTTGGCGGCAAAGGGTGGGTTGGCTTTGGCTGACGATTGACCTGGCATCGCCGGGTTGGCCGCCGACAGGGTTGATTGTTGTTCGGGGTTGATGCCCAACGTGCCAAAATCCAAGCCGCGACGCAACTGTTTCCTTGGGGCGACTTTGACAATTTGCGACTCCGTCGAACCGGGGGCAATAAATTCCACTTCGAGCGGTTCATCAGAACCATGGAGCGCCACCTCTTGGGCCACATCGATAAAGGGGGCGTAGCCCTCATCAAATCGCTTCTCGCCAATGCGAACGATGGTGGCCCCGTCCATATTGGCCTCCCACGCCGGACCACCCGGGATGGGCGTTCCTGCAATCGCTGGCGAATAATTCACGCCTGACTTGAAGGCAATCGCCGCAAAGATCACGGCGAAGATCAAATTGAAAACAACACCTGCCGAAATGATTGCCATGCGTTGCAACACCGATTTAGCGCGAAAGCTCCGCGGGTCGAGCTGCTCCCGATCAATCGGTCCACCCCGCAAACCAGCGTCAACATCGCCCGCGTCTCGCAGATTTTCGGCTTCCATACTGCTGGGATTGTCTTCTTGACCTAACATCTTGACATATCCACCAAGTGGGATCACGCCAATTCCGTATTCCGTTTCGCCCCATTGCCATTTGAGCAAGGCACGCGGCAGCAGCACTATGTCGCCGATCTTGATGTCGAAGAAATCAAACCCAACGTAAAATTTTTCGCACTTCACGCCGCACATTTTGGCGACCAAAAAATGCCCCAGCTCATGCACAAAAATGACAAACCCCAGGCCAAGCACGACACGGGCGATCGACCAAACGGTCGAAAGGTCAATCCAAGCAGAACCTTGGGCGATCAAGTCAAAATACACTTATTCATCTCCTCTCTGGCCCATCTATCGGCGAGACACAATTCGTCGTAGGTGGGTGAGTTTACAATTTGATGCTGTTCTAAAACGTCTCGACAATAGGGGACAATCAAGTGGAACGGGAGGCGATTGTCTAAAAAGGCGGCCACAGCAACTTCATTGGCCGCATTAAAAACCGCTCCCGACGTCCCGCCGCGTTCGCAAACCAGAAAGCCCAATTCGAGGGCTGCCGATTGAATTTCATTCGGTGGGAACAAGTCCAACGAAAAGGCTTGACTCCAATTCACCTTTTCTGCCACCCCCGGGACTCGGTGGGGATAGGTCAAAGCATATTGAATCGGTAACTTCATGTCAGGCGGCCCCATTTGAGCCACAACCGAACCGTCCACAAATTCTACCATTGAATGGACAGTAGATTGAGGGTGGATCATGACAGAAATTTGATCCGGTGTCAGGCCAAACAACCACTTGGCCTCAATTATCTCCAGGGCCTTGTTGACTAACGTGGCCGAATCGATGGAAATTTTGGCTCCCATACTCCAGTTCGGGTGATTTAACGCATCCGCCACGGTTACTGACTTCAGGTCCTCTGCCGAATGATGGCGAAACGGCCCTCCACTGGCCGTCAGAATCACACGACGAATTTCCGATCGCTGACCCGCTAATGCCGCTTGCCAAATCGCGCTGTGTTCACTGTCGATCGGCAGGATCTCCCCCCCCGCCGCCTTGATTTCTCGACAGACTAAGTCCCCGGCGACCACCAGGGCTTCTTTATTTGCCAATGCCAATCGCTTGCCCGCCCGAGATGCTGCGACGGCACTGGCCAACCCGGCTTGCCCCACGATACTCGCGATCACGATGTCAACATCCGGATGACTCGCCATTTCGTCCAAGTATTCAGGACCGCAAAACCAGTCGGAATTCCAGTTTGGCTTCGCTGCCGAAACCGATGAATCCGGCGGAATCAATGTCGCTGTTAGCAAAGACTTTAATTCCGGGTCTGCAACAACGACGCGGAAGGGACAAAATTCCTCAACTTGCTCTCTCAACAACCCTAAATTGCGCCATCCACTCAAACCCCACACATTAATGTCGGGCAGACTGCGGACAACGTCGAGAGAGTTACGGCCAATACTGCCGGTTGAGCCCAAAATGACCAGGTTTTTTTGCTTGGACATTTTTATGGCTGGCTCAAAATTACAAAAAAACCAATTTGAATAAAAAAGGCAACATGTGTGGCCGATTCGCACCCTGTGGCCGATCCGCCGCGCAAATGCCACACCGGCAGATCCATTTTCACGCTATTTCAAAAACGATCAACGGAGTGACCGTTAAATGCAGTTCCACACGGCGACGCGTCCCGACCTCTTACACAATAGCTCAAATTTTACGTATTCCCGAGGCAATTCACAAGAACAACTCGTTAGGAATCCAGTTAACGCAACGCCGCTTAAGTTGCCAAGTCGGATGTTGTTCGGTATGAATGAGAGAAATAAATGTGCGTGACGACCGATTTGGTATGGAATTTCCACTACTAAACACCCAATCGCGTTGGCTCATGTTAATAAAAGGAAAGTCATGGATTCTGAACAACCTCGCCGCGACAACGAAAAAAACTCGTCGATGCTCTGGTTTGCCTTGATTGTCATTTTGGCGATCGCCGTCGCGAGCACCTTAATTTTCAACCAAAATCAACGAACGATTCCCTATAGCGATTTCGAAGAGTTGATCAAAAAAACAAAATACCAAGGCCCCCGCAGTGACATGTTGGCCGACGGGAGCATCGCTACGATCACTATCCGCGAGGCCGGACGAGGCTCGCGGGAAATTCGCTTGAGCCGCCCTAACGATATCGTGATTAGCGATCGAACGATCTCGGGGACCATCTCGGAAACGATTCTGGGTGGCGAAGAAAATGGGGCGACCAAAAATGGAGTCCGTTTTCTCGTCAACCGCTTGCCGTCCGATTTGGGTGACCAACAACTGGCCGAACTGCTAACAGCGAGCAATGTGCGTTGGGGCTATTCCGACGGCCCCTCCTTCTGGGATCGTTATGGGCTGTTTTTCCTCATGACGGGTCTCATTTTTTTGTTGTTCTTCTTCATGATGCGACGCCTGGGTGGGGCCGGTGGTCCCATGCAATTTGGCCGAAGTCGCGGGAGATTGTACGCGGAACAAGAACTCTCCGTCTCTTTTCATGATGTTGCCGGAATTGATGAGGCTGTGGAGGAAGTCCGCGAGGTCGTTGACTTCCTGAAGTCCCCAGAAAAATACCAGAAACTAGGGGGCCGCATTCCTCGCGGAGTCCTCCTCGTGGGGCCGCCTGGCACTGGCAAAACCCTTTTGGCCAAAGCGATTGCCGGCGAGGCCGGCGTGCCGTTCTTTAGCCTCTCCGGCAGTGACTTTGTGGAAATGTTTGTCGGGGTCGGTGCCGCCCGCGTTCGCGACATGTTCCAACAAGCGGAAGCCAAGGCCCCTTGTATTATCTTCATCGATGAACTGGACGCCTTGGGGAAAACCCGCAGTGGCAACGCCGTCGGCGGACACGATGAACGAGAACAAACCCTCAACGCTCTCTTGGTCGAAATGGATGGATTTGGATCCAACAACGGCGTGATTGTGATCGGAGCGACGAATCGCCCCGAGACTTTGGACCAAGCCTTGATGGGACCGGGACGCTTCGACCGGCATGTGCTGGTGGACCGCCCCGATGTAGCCGGTCGCGAAGACATCCTCAAGGTCCACGTGAAAAACGTGAAACTGGATCCTTCGGTTGAACTCAAACAGATCGCCTCCATCAGTCCCGGATTCGCCGGTGCCGACCTCGCCAACTTAGTTAACGAAGCCGCATTGCTGGCAGCCCGCAAGGAAAAAACGTCCGTGGGCATGGAGGAATTCAACGAAGGCGTCGAGCGGGTCACCGCAGGTCTCGAGAAGAAAAAGAGGGTCATGACCCCCGAAGAAAAAATTCGGGTCGCATACCACGAAAGTGGACACGCCTTGGTGGCCTACAGTCTCCCCAACACCGACCCCGTGCACAAGGTTTCGATTATTCCTCGTGGTCTCGCGGCTCTGGGTTACACCATGCAACGGCCCGACAACGATCGGTACCTGATGACCCAAAGCGAACTGGAGAGTCAGCTCCAAATCCTCTTGGCTGGCACCATTACCGAAGAACTGATCTACCGCGATATTTCGACGGGTGCCTCCAATGACTTGGAACGGGCGACCGACATCGCACGGGCGATGGTCATGCAATACGGGATGAGCCGTTTAGGGCGCGTGAACTATCGGGAGAGCCGATCAAGTGCGTTTTTGGCTGGCAGCATGTCAGAAGACCATAGCCGTCAATTCAGTGAGAAAACGGCCCGCGAAATCGACGAAGAGGTGAAACGGATTTTGGACGAATCGATCGAAAAAGTCCGCCACATCCTCGAGGTCCGCCGCAACGCATTGGAAGCGCTCACACAGCTTCTGATCGAGATCGAATCCGTCGACGCCGTTGGCCTCAAACGCATCGTGGAAGAAAATTCCGCTGGCCCCTTGGTCGTCCCCGGAACGATGCCAGTGAACATCCCCCGAGCGAAGATGCCCAAACGCCCAGTCGACATCGTGGTACCCACTGACGAAAAAAACATCAACGGCTAAGCCCGGCGCCCCAGTCGATCGTTTCGGCAAAGTTTGAATCGGCAACATCCATACATCTTGATTCTCGCTTTGCTTTATTTTAGGCAGCTTTTTTTACGACGTTTTTTACTGCGTTCGTTTCAGTGCGTTCGTTTGACTGCGTTCGTTTGACTGCGTTTGCCTGTACCTATTTTACGATCAAGTCCGTTTGGTATTTCGCTTGACGGCAAACTCTCGCAAGCAACCGGCCATTACTGCGGGAATTGCAGTTGGTTGACAATCTTATAAATGCCGGGCTCGAGACGCAGCATTTGTTCGATTCGAATGGCACTTGCTTGATCGGGGACGCTACCGGTCACAGTGGCAACTCCCTGCTGCACCTGCAATGAATACGAACCACTCACATTGTCAAGTTGGGGGATGCGTGTAACTTGGACTTGAAAGCGATCAGCGACCTGCGAGTCGTCGAGTTTGACGAACTCAATTCGGTTCACAAGAGGAGCACGCAGATTCGAACGCGTTACCTGAAACCCTTGTTGAGTCCCGGCTCCTGCCATACCACGTTGGCCTTGCAGTCCTTGCGCGTTTCTGGCACCACCCCCTCCACCGCCGCCACCGCCTGACCCATTAACACCTCCGCCGTACGAGAAGCCTTCTACGGGAGTATTTCCCAGGGCTGGAGACGAGGCGCCAATAAACCCTTTTTCTTGAATGAAAACACTTGTCGGCCCTACA
>JBGSIY010000266.1:0-3086 GCA_041742275.1 Pirellulaceae bacterium
CACGTGGGGTCGGTGCATCAAGGTTGAAATTTTCGTGACTAGAATGTAAGGTAGGAAGCGATCTCTAGGTCGGTTTCTTCGGTTCGCAAGTATCAGATGATTAAATCGTTTTTGAATCTCAAAACCTTTTATCGATTTCAGCCCGCTCAGGCTGCCAAGTCGGTCGCATTATTTCTTGCGATCACATTGTCATTTTCCAGCCTGAACCGGAACTTTGCAGCTGTAGCAACCTTTCAGGCGAGCGTTAATTCGGCGTTGATATTTAATCATGCCAATCCCTCGGAGACGGTGCCGGTGGAAGAGGCTCCGACTGAATCAACGTTGTCCCTGCAGTTTTCGGAGTATTCTAAAACCAGTTCAAAGTTAGTTCGGCGACACCGTTGTCTCCGCTCTATCTCATCTAATCTCTGGGTTTTAGCTCACCTGTGCGTTCCGTTGCCAAACCAGGCCTATGCAGGAACTTTGGTATCGACACCCTCTTTCGAACACCAGTACCGCAACGGAATTGGTGCCCCTCTTTTAATATAATCGACGCATGCACGAGTCGACGCCGTCGCGCGATTACGAAGCCAACTTTGGTTTAGGCCTCTCTGTTTCAGCTTTCCTGATCGCGCAAGGCCTTCAGTATTCATGACCGCATAAGGCGGCGAAAATTTTCGCAGCAAATTGAATGTCGTTTTGGATCGCTTTCGTTTTCACCCGTCGCGTTTTGTAACGTCGGTAAATGATCTTAGATTGGCGATCGAATTCAATGGAGACGACCGGCAATCTTAATGCTTAATTTCATACGGTGTTTTGGTGAGAAGCAAATTGTTGCTGCCATTTGAAAAAGAGGAAATGAACGCACCGTAGATGATTGCGTGTGCCCAAAAATTCCTGAATAACAAATTGTTCAATTTACCGTTGGCGGTGCGAAATATCACTTTAGGAATACAAAAAGTAACAGTCATACGGACACTACCCTGTGTTCGCTTCGCACCAATTTAGATTTTTGACTGGTACCAAACTTTTTTTAGTACAAGATTTTTTTAGTAATTGAAAGCCGATGAATTCAACCATCATTCCCGTCGCTTACACACCCAAGTCTATCGCCAAGGATTTTTTGGCAGGGACGATCGTCTTTTTAGTTGCGTTACCCCTGTGTTTGGGAATCGCTGTGGCTTCAGGGGCCTCGGCCATGTCCGGCTTAATCGCGGGAATCGTAGGCGGTATTGTGATTGGGTTTTTTTCTGGTTCCCACAGCAGTGTGTCAGGTCCTGCTGCGGGGCTAACGGCAATCGTAGCCGCGCAAATTGCAAACCTTGGTTCTTTCGAAATCTTTTTATTGGCTGTAGTGATTGCCGGGGTGTTACAAATCATCATGGGAGTGTTCAAAGCGGGAGCCCTATCCGCTTTTTTTCCGTCGAGTGTGATTAAGGGATTGTTGGCGGCGATCGGAGTAATTTTGATCTTGAAACAGCTGCCGCACTTGTTGGGTTACGATAAAGATCCGATTGGGGATTTGGCATTCCAACAACACGACCATGAAAACACGTTTTCTGAATTCTATAAAGCGTTCCAGTCCATCATGAGCAGTGAGGTAGAGGCAGGGGCAATCACGATTGGCCTTGCGTCTCTGGCATTTTTGATCGTGTGGGACATGATTAAGCCACTGAAAAAGTCGCTAGTCCCTGCGCCTTTGCTCGTTGTTATTTTGGGTGTCGTTCTAGGTCGGATTTTTGATTCGATTGGAGGCGTTTGGGGGATTGATGTAACCCACAAGGTCTCAGTGGAGGTGGCGGGGAGTGCCCAAGAACTCTTGGGATTCCTCCGCTTTCCCGACTTCAGTCAGCTAGGGAATACGGCAGTCTATATCGGTGGAATCACCATTGCGGTAGTCGCGTCGTTAGAAACCCTCCTGAACTTGGATGCCGTCGATAAATTGGACAAAAATCAGCGGATATCGCCGCCCAATCGTGAACTGTTTGCCCAAGGTATCGGGAATATGGTTTCTGGATTGATTGGCGGGATTCCTGTGACCAGCGTGGTCATTCGCGGATCAGTGAATGTAAACGCCGGTGCGGAAACCAAAGTGTCGGCAATTTTCCACGGATTTTTGTTGCTGTTTTCAGTCATATTGATCCCGACTTATCTCAATATGATCCCGTTATCTTGTTTGGCGGCCATCTTGTTGATGACAGGCTATAAATTGGCTAACCCCAACCTGTTCAAAAAAATGTGGCAGGAAGGCCGATTTCAATTTCTGCCATTTATTTTGACTTTGGTTGCGATTGTTTTCACTGATCTGTTGATAGGTATAGTCATCGGTTTGGGGATTGCACTGTTGTTCGTTCTTCACAGCAATCTTCGTCGCCCCATTCGTCGAATTCACGAAAAACATATTGATGGAGAGATTTTTCATATTGAGTTGGCTAACCAAGTCAGTTTTCTTAACCGTGCGGCACTGGAAAGCGCATTGCGAGAAACGCCACGAGGGGGACGCGTGTTGATCGATGCCCGACGCACCGATTATATCGACCCCGATGTTCTGAGTTTGATATGCGAATTCAAAGATGTCACGGCTCCTGTTTACGATATTCAGGTGGGTCTAGCTGGATTTCGCGATAAATATAATCTAGTGGATACCGTAGAAACGATCGATTTTGGTCCGCGGGAAAACCGGGACAACCTCACTGCCCAACAAGTCGTCGGGATTTTGACGGAGGGGAATACTCGCTATGCCGACGGCCATCCGCTGGACCGGATTTTGCATCGAAATCTCGATGATCTCGGCAATGATCCCCATCCAATTGCCGCTATTTTGACGGGGATCGATTCACAGTCTCCTGCCGAAATGATCTTTGATTTAGGTCTGGGAGACGCTTACGTTCTGCGTATTCCCGGGAATGTGGTGGGACCTCGAGCCATTGGCGGGTTTGAGTTTGCGACGGCCATTGGCGGTGTCAAAGTCATCGTGATTATGGGCCACGCCGATAGCTCGCTGCTTTCGCTGGCAATCAAAAATGCGGCTTTAAGGGATCGGCAATTGGCACTGGAGGGTTGTGAACATCTTGATTATATCCTGAATGAGCTCAGTCAATCGGTGG
>JBGSIY010000267.1:0-1887 GCA_041742275.1 Pirellulaceae bacterium
CCCCGACACCGCAGGAGCTTTAGCAAGATCCACTACCCCTAACATCAAGCTGTAACATTGCGTTGGCGCCCGACATTCTGGCGCCAGTTGAGGGATTCGACTTCAATCCCCACGTCCACAGACTCGCTTTGGCGTGTTTCAGAGCGTCCTAAAAACCACGTTGCGGAATCATCGACCCATTGTCGGCCACGGGAAGAATTGGCCTGTCGTAATTTGTATACCAGCATCGTCCTTGTGGCCGGAAGACAAACCCAACGGCAACATTCCAAGCTTCATTTGAATTGCCGCCAGTGCTTCCCGTTTCGTCTTCATCCTCTGGCATCAAGTAAGTGAATGAAGATTGCAAGGCCCAGCGTTCGCCAACTGGAATATCGTATTCCAAACCACCGACAAAGTGATTGGATTCCGACCAGCCTAAGAAAATATCCGAGTACCCTCCCATGCTCGCCATCTGGCGATAATAAAATCGATAGTTGTCAATGGAACTCGTGATCATGCTATTGAAGGGAAGGCCATTGTAAACCCCGTCGGTCACGTCATCTTGTACATTTTTTGCAGCGCGAAAACCTAAAGTGTTGCCGCCGACATAAACCCAACCTAGGTCACCTCGCAATTGAATCACAGTCGTATCCGTGTACCATTTCTCATACAAAAAGTCGCCGACTACGCCAAATTGTAACCCCGCATCGACGCGGCGGTACAAACCCGTCGTTAAAAACAGTTGGTCGCGATTGTCAGCAGCGAATGGGGTCCCACTGAACTCAGAGTTCACCGTACGAACACCAACCTGTCCCGACAACAACCCGCAAGTGATGCGACATAGAGGGATGCCAACGTTCACACCCGCATTAAAACCAAAACTACTATCGCGGTTCAAACTATTGGTGCCGGGAATCTGAAAGGCGGGTGCCGTGAACCCTTGAGCACCGGCGAAGTATTCCGCCTTATAAAATAGAGCTCCCAGTGAATTAATCCAACAATCACCGATCAACCCCGGTGGGCAACCGCCTTGATCACATCCCCACGCTTGACTTTCGCCGCAAGAATCGCAACCCAGCACGGCTTCATGTCCAAAATAATTTGTGCCCACGGCCTCCCCGCACGACGCACAGTCGCCTGGACCGTGGTCGCCCATGATCGGGGCGCCCATCATGCCGGCCGATGGAGCGGTTGCGGGTGCTTGGTTCATGATCGAACCCCCTGGCATTGCGCCTTCGTTTTGCGCCATCCGCTGATGCTGCGGCACGTAAGATGCCGGGACCACTCCCGAACGCCTTGGCCCATTAGCGTTCGGATCGACCTGATAGACTGGAGCCGAGACTGTGCGTCCCGACTCGATTTGACGATTTGCCAGCCCAGCACGTTGATTCGTTGCCTGGGGGGGGGCATACCGAGGTTGTGCCGGCTGCGTGTAGCCTTGTCCTACCGCTAAATCGCACATTCCGAGCAAAACAAGCAGCAAGGTGATTCCGGATCGTTGGGGGGTGATCGACCGCATCATTTCTTCCCTATTGACAATTAAAACCACGAAGTTTCTCGTGTGCAACCGATCTGCACCTTCGTCCTCAAAGTTATCGGAATCGGCAGACCCAACTCTTTCGTTAAAATCTCCCCAACCGGCAAAAGTTAACAAAATCGAAAATTTTAAGCCGTTTCGATAGCATGCAGCCACCAATTCCGGCACGCCAACCCACCTGCTAGCAAAAACATTAGGTGCCACCCACCTATTGACTTCCCTGCTCTCACCGGTATATTTGAGATATTCCATTTATTTGCAGGAGAATTGCCATGCCACGTCCTCCACGGGCCGAACAGTTTGATCCGGCCGAAGTTTGTGTAGTCCATACAGTCCAAAGATGTGTCAGAAAATGCTATTTGGCCGGGTTT
>JBGSIY010000268.1:0-3357 GCA_041742275.1 Pirellulaceae bacterium
TCTTCCCAGTCCAAGGTAGCGAAGCGGCACCCCAAGCATATCTTGCACCGATCTGCACTCCATTGCGGGTGTCTTCTGCGAGACTCTTTCCTTGCAGAATTCTAGACGAAGTGCCAACCAATTCGCCATCAATGTAGATGCGAGTTGGCTCTCCGACTTCTGACGTCATCGCAACGTAATACCAAGTGTCTGAATTGAGCGAAACCGCGCTGTAAGCATCTGAAAAGTCAGTGTCTGTTTCTCCCCAACTGATGCCTGCAAGCTTCCCGTCTTCAAGCACCCGCAACATCATGTTCCGCCAGGGCTGCGCATCAATGTCACTGAATATTACTTGTTGCTGACCGTTGTCTCTGTAAAAGACAAGGGCCTCAACAGTGGTTTCGGTCCCAAGATCGCTTCCAGTCATTGAAGGAATCGACAGGTACTCGCTTGTTGAAAAATCGAACGCACCATTATCGCTGTTGTCAAATCCCGGTGTCGCGTTTGGTAGTGCTCCCGAAGCGACAAGAAGGTGGGGCGAACCACTTGATTCACTAAACTTTTTTGCCCTCGTGTTCTGTCCATTCATTCTCCAGAGAGCGATTGTTTCAGCATCAACCGAAAATAGCTCAGAATCTTGAACATAGAGAGAGGAATGCGCCTTTGTCATCACCAAGTTATCAAACTGCACCTGGGTTGCACCCGATCCATCGACGACCTCGGCGCTCAGAAGAATCCTGAAGCGTTCCTCAGCTGCGACATGATTGGCAAAAGATTCAAACACTAATTTGGAAGTGCGAAAAGCACCGGAGGGGACAATGAGTGAGTTGTAATCTTCGGCAAGCAGCGTTTCGCCCGCGAATAGTTGAATCCTGTACGGAGCAAAAATACCGTCTTTACGGTTGCCAATGTCAACCGACAGTTCATAGGTAGTGTTTAGCTCAAGAGTCTCAGCCAGGGTTTGCGAAATCGTTGGACCACGAGTGAAAGCTGAGTTCTTTCCATCAGGCACTGTACTTTCGACGGCGTCATCGTCGGTAGCTCCGGCGAACTGAGAGTCAGTCCAGTTCTGCGTTCCAGCAAAATATCCAGCCAAATCCCAGCCTGTAATCCGGCCGTCAATCCAGCTACCGTCTCTAAGTCTCTGCTGCTCGAAGCTCGCGTTCAAGATTTCAACTTGCTCGATCACAAGTTGGGTTTCAGTAAAAATTGATTCGATGCTTTCGTACGAAATAGGAATCGCGCCAAAAGTCGCGTCGTGAACGTTTTCGATATCGCTCGATCCCGTTATAACGATCGCTTGAACCCGAGCGATGTTTTGCTCAGTGAAAGCCGGAGTCATATTGTCGTTCAAACGGACCTCAAGGACTCCGTCTGACACTCGTAAATAAATATCATCATCAATTCCGTCATTACCAACTTTTTGGATACCAAGGTCAATAGTTAACGAATAGGATGCCTCTAGCTTGGAGTCAATCCAATCTGAAAATTTGCTGACTCGCGTAAATACATCAATGTCTCCAAAATTATTCCTAATGCCATCAAAATCGGGAATAGAAGAAGGAGAGTAGGAGTTCACACCAGCAATCTTGCCAGCGATGAACAGTGGCCCGCCTGAATCTCCGGCGGCTGTCGCAGCCTCGCTGAGGCCTTGGAATCGGTTGTCACCGATTGTGTCAATATCATCGAGGATTCGGTTTGGGTCTGTATTAACAGAAGCTTGGTAATCGAAATCCGCAAGCAATGCGTACTGAGCGTACGCTGCATCAAACGGACGCTGTCCCGGGACTATTTCCAAATCACCATAACCACTTACGACATTTCTTCCAAACCTCTTGACTCCTGATGGTTGATTTTGGCCAGAAAAACCATTCCCACCCAACCCGTAACCAACGATTTCATATTCAGAATACAGCTCATCATGATCACGGTAGATTTCAAACCGCTCAGCATCGAATGGTGAATATTCAGGAAGATTTAGTACGGCAAGGTCATATCCGGTTGCTGCAAGATCACTTCCAAGCCATCCAGGATTAATGTTGTCTGTCTGTACATCGACTTGGATTGATTCCGAACGACCAAGCAAATCAAAGTTCACAGTAGCGTTGGAATTAGTCAATTGCCCAACAGCGTCAGTCAGGCAGTGAGCAGCTGTTAAAACATGCCGACCGCTCGACAGTAGCGTTCCAGTACAAATGGAGTCGTTAGGAAAACGAATTTCGACCACTCCATCGAATCCAGTCCCTGGGAAAATTTCGGCGGCTTCACTTAATGCTCCTACAATCAATAAACGCCTCGCTTCTAACGTTTCTATACCGAGAATTCGCCGTTGCCCATTGGTACGGCGGCGTGCTTTTTTTACGAGATGACGTTTGCTTGACATGACTCTCTGCCTGACTCAATTGATGAAAATGGTTAATGCTAACGTGGGCGATATGAATACCGTAGAAGCCAATTATCGGGCGATATGATACGAGTGACCGTCGTATTAATTCGAAATTCATGCATTGCGATATCGTCGGAAATTGCGGGGGCTACGATGCTTTGGGTTAGTGACCTTAACACTTCTTGAGAAAGGCGTGACGGACTTGGTGACATGCGGAAGGTGTAAAAAGCTTTGCCTTCATCATTAAGCATCACCGAGCTTTCTTCAGATTTTGCACCACACCATTCTCTAGGAATTGGCTTTGGCGGGCAGTCCATGTCACTAACTTCGGGGCAAATGCAATTAAACGACGCATTTCCTTGCAAAACCAATCCAGTTAAAGCGGATGATGTGTCGGGCATAACGTGATGCACCTCAACAGAGAGAATGCCTGTCGACCAGAATGCATGTAATCCCACCATCGAAATCAAAACGATCAGTATCGACCATGCAGCAAATTTTGTTGAAGTCCGCTCCGAGCAACCTGAGAGCAGTTCTTTAATGTGTTGTCGAGCTGTGTTCGTGACCATACTTAGCACACTGCCATCAAACAGGAAATAAATCAAGATTTATTCGGTCCAAACGAAGCTTTCAAATCCGCGGCTTCGAAACCTTCGGATAGCCACTGCTACTGCCCCAAGACCAATTAAAAGTATGCTTGATGGCTCAGGAACAGCAGTCGTCGATGTACCCGAAAGCGTCAGCGTGTCTAACGAGAGCGGATCGCTGTCAGCGTGTTGAATTGAAAAACTTCCAATACTGTTGCCATTATCGGACAACATGATCGAAATCAGCGATTGCTGTTGATCGGCAAAGTCGCCAAGTTCGAATCCGAGTGCCATTGCAACATCGTCCGGAAACGCGGATGTGATTGCGTTGCTGTTGTCGAGCGATCCGAGACGAAGGTTGTCGAAGATGTCGCCGAAAACAAATCCTGGTTCATCGACTTCAAA
>JBGSIY010000269.1:0-4422 GCA_041742275.1 Pirellulaceae bacterium
GGCAAACTCTTGCTCTCGTTGTTTCAAGAGTCGTTGGACAGCCCGCTTCACTTCTTCATCCGTAACTTTTTTCTCGGCCAAACTCTCGATCTCAGAAATCAAGACGGATCGGGCTGCCTCTAAATCTTTCGATTTGGGGACCTCGACGAAACACAGTAACATCCCCGGATCGTGTCCCGGGATAACCGTCGTACTAACGCTGGAGGCAATTTGTGTTTCTACCAAAGATTTGTACAGTCGGCCTGAAGGCTCAATCCCTAAAATGGTTGAAAGAACCTCGCAAGCTGCGTAGTCGGGGTTCCCTGCCGAAGGAAGATGATAACCGACTCCCACCATTTGGACCTCGCCCACCCGGCGAAGCACCACCACTCGCTCGCCGTCTTGAATTGGCTCCTGAGTGTACGTCTTAGGCAAATCGCGATTGGGTTTGGCAAGTGAACCAAAATATTTCTGTAAATATTCGAGAGCTTTATCCTTGTCAAACTGGCCTGCCAACACGACCATAACATTGTCAGGTTGATAGAACTTCTGATAGAAGGCCCGGAGATTTTCCACAGGGACGCGTTCGATGTCGGAACGGTTTCCAATGGTGGATTTGCCGTAATTGTGCCACTCGTAGGCAGTCGCCATGATGCGTTGCATCAAGATCGATGTCGGCGAGTTTTCGCCCATTTCGAACTCGTTTCGAACCACCGTCATTTCGGAGGCCAGATCTTCGCCACGAATTAAACTGTTTAATAATCGATCTGCCTCCATGCGGATGGCAAACTCCAAATTCTCATCACTGGACGGAAGCGTCTCGTAGTAGTTTGTACGATCAAACCACGTTGTTCCGTTCATGTTCAACACGCCACGTTCTTTTAAAAGAGCTGGAATGTCTTGGTGTTGATCAGTACCTTTGAACAACATGTGTTCTAATAGATGCGCCATGCCCGTTTCGCCATAGCCTTCATGACGTGAGCCGACCAGTACAGTCATGTTAATTGTAAAGTTGGGTTTGCTGTTGTCGGGAAATATCAAGACGGGAATCCCGTTGTCCAACCGATACTCAGTAATGCCCTCGACTTCTGTAATTTTTTCCAGGCCCTGGCCTTGCAGGAACATGGGGGTGATCATCAGTACGGCGTAACACACCATCCCGACCGCGACGCGTTGCAACATGGGAACTCCTAGTGAAGTTATTTAAATTTTTCAATCGTGAGTGGGCGGATACCGAGAGTGAATTTTCACTCTCGAAACCAACCCCAATTGTACCAAAATCGCCCCGGATGATAATGAGGCAAAAGATCCCTCAGATGAAACGGCTAACGTTTTTTTGAGGTCTACAACGCGAAATAAAAAATAGAAGTAGCACTCCCTTTCGAGATAATTCCACATGAACTCCATTGAACCACCAGCAAACTTCAACACCCTTTCCCAGGTCATTCGATCCAGAAAAACAATGAAGATCATCGCTCGCGATTCGCAGTTACCTGAAATCGAATCGGATTTACTTGTTACGTTTGACAACCGAGTTCTGCAAGCGTTGGAGGTTGCCGGGTGGGCCCCGTTTCATTTTGACCGCCAACGCGATGGCGTCCCCGAACCGTGGCGAGTCCATTTTTTTCGCCAGCCAGTTTGTCGGGAAATTGCTCAACAATTTGAAAACTGGTTTGACGATGTCAAACCGGGAAACAAACTCCCCGGGTTGCTGCGCGGGTGTTGGGGATTGTTGGTCGTCAATTGGCTGCCCCAAAACGCTGTCGAGATACCAGACGATGCCAAACGAAATCAAATCAATCTAGAACACCATGCGGCCTCAGCAGCTTTTGTACAAAATCTTTTGTTGCTTCTGACCTCGTTAGGGCTAGAAAATTATTGGTCGTCCGGTGGTCAACTGGCAACAGAAACTTTTTTTGAAAAATTTCACTTGAATGCTGACGAGAAATTGATTGCCGCTATTTTTATTTCTCCACCAACGGCAGACGAAGCACAATTCGAATTGGTACCTGGAAAACTAAGAAATCAAAGATCGAATTGGCGTAAGTGGACCTTTTTTTCAGAGCTGGGTTCGGAGTAAACTTACGGATCCAATCGGGAGTTCCCTGTTGAGCGAACCGAAGCAGAAGCGATTCTCGCAGCCCACGTCGTTTAGGCTAAATAACAGGCAAACCTTCGGCAAGAAAAAACAATATTCCCGAATATCCGGCGAAATAACTTTGTTAAATATCCTTTTTTTGGGTGGACGATTGACACGGGCGATCGCAATTATGATATTTTAATCCCTGAACGCTAGCAAAGCGGGCTGAATTTGAAATATTTGCGTGAGTTCACATTTTGGGAATTTAACAAAACCAGGACGTTCTCCTGTTTTTATTTTCCGCAACGATTGTTTTTTGGTTCGTTTGAATCACTTTTGTTGTGGGTATTGTTTTGAAGTTTAGTTTTGGAATTTACTGCAATGAAAAGAATTTTAACTTTGATGATTGTTGCTTTGGCATTTGTGTCTGTTGGATGCGAACCTGCCGCTACTAAAGACGCGAATAAAGCCACTGGCGCAGCTGGTAGCACGACGACAGATACAACTGGCGAAACCAAAGAAGCCACTGGGGGCTAGTATTGATGGCAGTTCCCTTGGCTTGTTGAAATCGCTTTGATACCAAGCTCGAAATGGGAAACAACCTGCCGATCAGTCTTTGTGTTTCTCTGCATGGAGATACAAACCAGACAGGTTCACGCCTGCCTGGTTTTTTTGTGCTGTTTTTTTTGCATTTTTTGAAATTAAATTGCCTTGGACACAACGCACCGGGATGCCATAAACGGGAATGCAATAACCGGGAATGCAAAATGAATCGCGGGTCGGCGACCTCCCCCTGCCTGTCAGGGCAAACTCTGCTTCAAAACCGCTGTGATCGCGGTTGAATTGCACGAAAAAATATCGTGAACGGCCATTAGAATTTCAAACGGAACTCGTCGGCTTGTTTCACAGACAATGCAAATGCGGCCAAAAGATTGGCACAATCATCCAGGTCTTTGAGTGCCACGGTCTCCACTGCGCTGTGCATGTATCGGTTGGGAACAGCGACCAAGCCTGTGGCTACCCCGCCTCGTGAGACCTGGAGCGCATTGCTATCGTTCGGGGCCGCACGTCCCAACGCAATGATTTGATGGTCTATTTGATTTTCATTTGCCAATGTGACCAACCGCTCGCTGACGAAGGGACTCATGTTGGGCCCTCGCACAACAACGGCGCCTTTGCCCAAACCCACGACCCCTTGCTGTTTAGTATCAATATCGGGGCAGTCGGTGGCATGCGTGACATCGACTGCGATACCAATTTGTGGGTTGATTGAGTAGGCGGCCGTTTGGGCCCCCCGCAAACCAATCTCCTCTTGGACGGTCGCAACCGCGAACAGGCCGACCGATAGATTCCCCGTCGCCATAGCCCGCCGCATCGCTTCGACAACCACCCACAGTCCTGTCCGATTGTCCATCGCCGGACCACTAATGCGATCATTGATCAAATGAGTCAGACCCAGCCGAAGCGTCACCGTATCGCCAATCCGCACACGGCTAACCGCGTCAGCTCGACTGGTGGCACCAATATCAATCCACATCGATTTGAGGTCGACGACTTTTTTTCGCTCTGCATCGTCCAGCAAATGAATTGCCTTGCGCGAAATGACCCCGGGGACGCCTCCGCCCGCTGTCCAAATCATAACCGCTTGACCCACCAGTTGTTGGGGATCCCAGCCCCCGATGGTTTGTGTGTACACAAATCCGTTATCGTCGATTGATGAGACGATCAAGCCAATTTGATCGGCATGTCCAGCGAACATGATCCTCGTCTCGGCTGTTTCATTAGTGGCGAGAATCAAGTTCCCATGAAAGTCCGTTTTCAAACCGTCCCCAAATGTTTTCGCGTATTCACTGACAACTTGATGGACAGGTAACTCTGCCCCCGATACGCCGGGCGTTTCAACCAATCGTTGCAAAAACTGAAATTGCTGGGGATCCATCCGTGTGCTCTTTTTTGACTTTAAAATGATCTTTGAACCCATTCGCTACTGCCCCGATAGCCCATCGGGTGCCTAGCATCAACCTCGATCCGCTACCGATTGACGGACAGCCTGGTTTGACTTGGCAAAGGCCCCCATGGGAATATGGGGACGATGGACGTGCGATTTAACCAGATGGGGCATCCACAACGCCTTATCAACCAACTCGATTAGCAACTGAGGAGCAAATGGTTTTTTCAAGAAGAAAGCGGAACCGTTTTGAAACGTCCGAGAAATAATGGACGGCATTTGACTCGACGAAACAAACATCACCGGAACGTCTTGGCGATCGGGTATCTCACGAATCGTTTCACAGACGGCGACGCCATCCTCACCACGCAGATTGACATCGCAGACAACGAGATCCAAAGCCTGTTCAATAGCA
>JBGSIY010000270.1:0-6051 GCA_041742275.1 Pirellulaceae bacterium
GCACATTGCAAATCACTTGGAGCGACAACGAAATCCAGTCGATCCCGTTTCGTCGCCTCCGCGAGGCATGCCCCTGCGCCACTTGTCGCGAAAAAAAAATGCCTAGTGGAGACGCCGCGGAAAATGTGGATCGTCTGACAACGGGGATGTTGCCAGTAATATCGGCTGCAGAGGCGCGGCCCCTGGATATTTTGGCAATGGAACCTGTGGGCAACTACGCCTATAACATCCGCTTTTCGGATGGGCATTCGTCAGGCTTGTTTACCTTCGAATGGTTACGAAATTTAGAGAATTAACGATTAGATTAAATTGTGTAGTCGGATAACTTGCCCTAGATTCACTTTCTTGACTATCCCGATCTTCCGTCAGAATCCCTAGAAAGATCATTGGCTTCGATGTGTCGACCGATCTAGAACGATTAGGTGGCAAACTTAATCGACTCTATATGCACTTGATCCATGGGTTGGATAGACACGTTAATTCCTGCAGCGGGACTGCTACTCTGTTTAACAGTGCTAGTGGCGCTGTGTCATGTGGTATTGCGCGCCTACCGACTGGCGGCGCTGAATGCTGCTGAATTTAGTCGTTGGCAAGCTTACCATCGTCAACGTTTTGACGGACTTCGGAAACCCGGCGTTGAGTCCACTGACGAGCCCGAAGCCTGGAATGGATACCGGCAGTTTCGTGTGGCAAACTTGGAACCAGAAACCGACGACGCTGTTTCCATCACTTTGGTCGCTACCGACGGGAAGCCCATTATTGGATTTAAGCCGGGACAGTATTTGACACTTCGACTCAATCTGGCAAATCAAGAAAAACCGGCGACTCGTTGCTATAGCTTTTCAGACGCGTTCTCAGGAGACAGTTACCGTATCACCGTCAAACAAAAAACGGTTCCACCCGAGTTCATTGATAAATCAGTGTCGCACTATTTGAACGAACAATTAAGCGTGGGGGATATTGTTTCGCTGAAACGGCCTGCAGGCGATTTTTATTTGAATCTGGCCGACTCGACTCCGCTGGTTTTGTTGGCGGCAGGTGTCGGAATTACTCCCATGTTCAGTATCATCCAGACACTACGGCAGAATAACGACCAACGTCAAGTCATTTTGTTTTACGGGAATCGCAATTCGCGATCACACATTTTTAAAGAGGAACTGACTGCACTTGCCAACGACCCTGGGAACGTGTTTGTTATCAATTGTTATTCCTGTCCGTTGCCGAACGATCAGGCGGGTGTTGATTTCCACACTGCGAGTCCTGTTACCATTGAATTAATACAACAGCTATTGCCGAATCAGAAGTTCAGCTTCTTTCTATGCGGTCCTGTGGGTTTTATGCAAAGCCTTTATACGGGACTCAAGGCATGGGGAGTACCTGAATCGAGAATTCATTATGAGGCCTTTGGTCCGGCGACTGTTGAAAAAAACCGAAGACAAATGGAGCCAACGGAACAACCATCCTCTGCAAACTTGTTAGCCAAAGCGACGAGCAATCGAGTGGCGTTTCGGTCGGGAGATCAAAAGGCTGCCGAGGGAGAAGATGTCCTCGGAACGGTTCTAGAGATTGCCGAAGAACTCAATCTTGAGCTGGCGTCGGGGTGTCGTTCGGGTAATTGCGGCACCTGTGCTGTACGCCTCGTGAGGGGGCAAGTTCAGTATCCAGGTCAGGCATGTCCCGACGTGGAGCCCGGCTATTGTTTGGCCTGCGTGGCCACGCCTGTGGGTGATGTCGAGATTGAAATTTAAGGGTGAGGATAGGTGCCATGCAGCCCATGAAATATTTTTCGTTCCTAAATCGGATAGCAATGATCGTGATTCTTGTCGTGATCGTCAATACAAGGTTGCTGTCACCGTTGTCTGCTCAAAACCCACAGTGCGATCCTACCAAAGTTATGACGACAGACACCTGCGTTCGTTGCCACGGGAACGAGGTAGCGCAGTGGAAGAGAACTCCCCATTTCGAGACGTTTGAATCGCTAACGAAAAATCCGCGGTCGAAAGAAATCACGACTCGTTTGGGTTTAACCTCTGTCAAACGGAATGATATCTGCACCCGCTGTCATTACACAATGCAAGACGATGGGGGGAAGCCTAAGCCTATCGCCGGGGTTTCCTGTGAGAGTTGCCATGGAGCATCGAAAGACTGGGTGTCCTTGCACAACGACTACGGTGGGCCATTGGTTACACGAGAGACCGAAACGTCCGAGCATCGTTTGCAACGATTGAATCAAAGCATCGCGTTAGGCATGCGCAATACAACCAATATCTACCTGATTGCTCGCAGTTGCCTGCAATGCCATACCGTGCCAGACGAGGAATTGGTCGACGTTGGAGGGCATTTGGCGGGGAGTGATCTGTTCGAGCTAGTGGCATGGTCTCAGGGAATCATGCGTCATAATTTTGCCCGAACAGGCGGGGTGACCAACGCGGTGTCTAGCGACGATCGCCTACGCGTTATGTTTGTAGCTGGGTTGATCGCTGACCTGGAATTTAGCACTCGCGCGGTCGCCGCAGCCAAAAATAAAAAAACGTACGGTGTGACTGTTGCAGAGCGGGCCGGTCGGGTTGCCGTTCGACTATTCGAATTACAGCAGAAAATCAACGATCCCAATGTGCAACGCGCTCTCGTGGCGTTTTCTTCCGCAGAACTGCGAACGAATAATACCGAACAATTGAATGCTATCGCCAATGAGATCGAAGCGGCAGGAATGATTTTTGTGAAAGAGTATGATTCAGAAAAACTACAGGCAATTACCAACGAATTGCCCAGACCCCAACAGTATAAAAACTAATTGACTGAATGAAACACGTGGTTTTACATGCCGGGCTCTTCGGAATCAGCCTGAAATGGAATCACCTTCGAACAACCGAATCACTAACGCGAAAGGAGTCGCTGGCGTGAATTATGTATCCAAGCTGATTGTCAAGCCAGAACGTTGGGACCAGCCTTTCGATCCGCAGATGACAATGGAGTCTGTCGATCAATTGATGTGCACCTCGCCTTTCGCAGAGATTCGCGAGGAAGAGTTTGACGCTCGTTTACCATTGCGCGGTATTTTGCAAAACGATTGTCGGATCGTCGAGTTTCAACCGGGCGACATCGTCATGCGGCAGGGCGATTATGGAGGAAGCGTTATCCTTGTCCTGGAGGGACAACTGACAGCCAGTCTGGCGGCGCTGCCTAATGATTTGCTAGGAAGGCCGACGCAGAGACAAAAGTCATGGTGGGAGATCCTGGGTCAGGTCTGGCAGAAGAGTAATCACATCGAACGTCGTCATTTTGGGAATAGTGCCAAGATGAATCAGCGTGAGGACTCCCATGGCAGCAAACGATTGTTTGTTCAGGATGTCCCCGGGGTCTTTCGCGATAAACCGACTGAACTGATTCATGCTGGGCAGATGTTCGGCGAAGTTTCGGCGTTGACCCGTTCGCCACGAACCGCCACGGTGATTGCGAGTTCGACCGGGCGTTATCTGGAAATGCGTTGGCAAGGATTTCGTGATATCATTCAACGCACGCCCGAAATCAAACGCCACGTCAACGAGGCCTATAAACGCCATAGCTTGAATTCCCATTTGCGAGAAACGACGTTGTTGCAGCATCTGTCCGAAGCTCACCTCAACGCCGTGGCGGCTCAGACTGAATTGGTTTCCTTTGGCAAAATGCTATGGACTAGCGACTATCGCTCGATCGCCAAGTCGGATATTGCAGATCGAATCAAAAAAGAACCGATCATTGCGGCTCAAAACGAGTACATCAACGGTCTGCTCTTAATTCGCAGCGGATTTGCCCGGGTTACCCGATCACAAGGAATCGGCGAACAAACCATCGAGTATCTTGGCCGCGGTCGACATTTCGGCTTGCGAGAAATTCTGCATAATTTCCGCACCCAAGAGCAACGTCCGTGGCAACTCTCGTTGCGCGCGGTCGGCTACGTTGACATTTTGTTGATTCCCGTGAATGTGCTGGAACAGCTCGTTTTGCCTCAACTGCCTGAACACCTAATGACGACACCTCTGCCGCCGACAGGAACCGGGCGAACGTTCGCGGTTGGCTCTCGGCGCCTCAGTGAGCGGAAGGCTTCGGTGGATACCAAGCTCATGGAAACCTTGGTCGAACAACGTTTGATCAACGGGACCCAGGCCATGGTAATTGATCTCAACCGTTGCACCCGGTGTGATGATTGTGTCCGCGCCTGTGCGACGGCTCATGATGGTAATCCGCGTTTTGTCCGCGAGGGTATAGTTCACGATCAATGGATGTTTGCTCAGGCTTGCATGCATTGCTTAGATCCTGTGTGCATGATCGGTTGCCCCACGGGCGCGATTGCTCGAAATGAAACAACCGGAGTGATCGCCATCAACGATCAAACTTGTGTCGGTTGTCAGACTTGTGCAAATAGCTGTCCCTATAACAACATCAAAATGGTGGCAATCCAGGACGAGCAGGGTGTAGCCATCATGGACCGCGATAAAAACCTGCCCGTGTTACAAGCGACCAAATGTGACTTGTGCAGTGATCAAATGGGCGGCCCCGCCTGCCAACGAGCCTGTCCCCACGACGCCTTGGTACGCATCGACTTGTCGACGACGGATCCCATCACTGCGTGGATTAAGGGGTAATGGTGATGCACAACAACCAAAGGTCCATTTCGCGAGCAAAAATTTCCGCACGACGTTGGAGATCGGGCGTCGCGTTATGTTTGGTGATGGTCGTGATTGCTGTGAGTACTCGCGTCTATGAAGATAACCTCCGAAATGCCGCATGGCCAACGGGTTATGTTTTGATGGGCATGATCTTGTTTCTGGCGGCCTTTAATGTTCGCAAAAAATTGTCTTTCTTGCCGATGTTGGGTTCCGCATCGACTTGGATGCAGTTGCACATTTATATAGGCATTTTGTCGGGTTTCCTGTTTGCGGTTCATGTGAGCTGGCGAGTGCCCAATGGTCAGTTTGAAGTGTTACTTGCTTCTATTTTCGGGCTGACCTTCTTAAGTGGCTGTTACGGGTTGATTATCACGCGGCTGTTGCCTAAAAAAATCGCTAGTTTGAGAGAGCAGTTTATCTATGAACGCATTCCTGAGTTGAAAAGAAGAATCGCACTGTCGGCCCATCGCCTGGTCTCGGGAGTGGAGACGCAGAATGAAACATTGTTTCGATTCTATATCAATCGAGTTGCCGCGTTTTTAAATCGGCCTCGGTCATTGGCCTTCAACATCAATCCCTCCAACCGTGAGTGTCGTCGATTGGTGGATGATATCGCTGCGATGGACCGATATCTTTCCCCACCTGAACGAGAAATTTCTCGCGCGCTGATGCAATATGTGCGAGAGAAGGACGATTTGGATTACAGTTGGGCCTTGCAATCTCGGTTGAAGTATTGGTTGTTTCTCCACATCGCGTTGACTTATAGTCTACTTGTTTTGATGGCTTTTCATGTCGTAATGGCCCACGCTTTTGGTGGAGGAGTTCGATGATCCAAAAGCCTTCGAGTCACCTATTCCCGGATCCGTACCAACGGCTTGATCGGCCCAGGGAATTGCCCGTGGCTGTCGTCGATGAACGGGAACAGCCTCCGATTTTGTTGGTCTCGCCGATCAGAAGGATACGAGGAGCGTTTGTATTGGCCGTGATGGGCTTCAGCATCGGGATCCTCGTCGTGATTTTGTATTCGCCTATGCGCAATGATTTCTTGGCGCCGGGCCCATTGGCCTTGAGTCACGCACAGATATTAAAAAACCAAGGAAGTCAGCGGTGTGCAACCTGTCATGGAGCCGGCACTGAGAGTTTGACGAGTTGGATTCAAGACGCTTTTTCTGGCGGCAAACACCTGGATACCAACCAATCTCACCTCTGTTTAGCCTGTCACGACAAAACGATTGGTCGAGAAAATGCTCTGTTGGCTCATGGCATGTCTGCATCCAGCCTACATGCCCTAACGGCCAACAAAAGAACGGCCCTGGGGAGTCAGTTTCAAGTAGCCGTGGATTCCAGCGATTCTGATTTTGCTTGCTCTGTATGTCACCGCGAGCATCATGGGATGCAATTC
>JBGSIY010000271.1:0-1693 GCA_041742275.1 Pirellulaceae bacterium
ACATGTTGTTCCGATACCAAATGCCCAGCATGTAAAACGACACCAAAATCCGGCAACTGGACCAATGGCATTTATACACACAGTCATTGCGGGACATGTTTTCCCTGTCGGACCCAAACGTCGATTGTGTCGAGCAGTAGACCGAGTACCGAATCCAAGGTCCAAAGAAGAAACCGTTTTGAAATGATTGTCATGAGCACTGGCAATGACTCTTTTGGAGAACCGTTCGCAATGCTGCCTGTACTGTTAACTGCCCATCGAGGTTTCTCTTGCAGAAGTATTTATATCCTCACCATCGATCCGCAAAAATCGAGAAGAAATTGATAAAACCGTGGTGGAAACCACCACCTGGCAGGACAAAAGACGGTTGGACTCCCCGTCCATGCCCTTGAGCAATGCTCTCCCTCGAACGCAATATGTGTTGAGAAACACAAATTGACGGGATTGCGACAAATCTCGCTCAAGGCAATTGAATTTTTAGAATTAAAATGGCGTTGATCATGCGGACGAAAATTAAAGTAAATAGTCGGCCTTTTAATGGGCCCCGGTCAGCATTTAACCCCCGTGTCCATTTCAACCGGATCCTGTTTACCGGATCCTGTTTGTCGGGTCGTTCGTCGCTTTCTTGGTTGTAAGAGTAACAAATGAATGCGCCATGGAACATGTAATGATCATTGATCAACCGAGTCGCAATGCGACGGCAGACTCAAGCCCCGGACGCCAGTGCGGGGAACCGATTCAGCACACCCTCACGGTCGCGAAGCGACGATAGAAGAGATCAATCTCAATCTCTGCCGTCTGAAATACGACTGGAATCTAACCAGTGGCCGGCAACCAAAGCATCGGAAACACTGCCTGAAATTTGGCTGGCACCAGACCCAGTTGGCATCTCACCCCATTCATCCGCTTCCGTCGGGCTCTCCCCGGTCGGTGCGAACAACTGGCAGCTACGCCAATCAGCGCGGGAATTCCAGGGCATTCCAGAATGCGGATGAAAACAAACCTGCCAACCGCCTAAAACGGGGTCTGCCTAAGTTGGGGTTCGCCTAAGACGGCAGGAGTGGCGTCTTCTCGCTGTTTCAACCGCTAACAGGCATTATTCGGCTGGAGCGTCGGCGACTTCTACGATATCAACTGGGTCAATCGTCTCTTTCACCTTTTGGACAAAGTGCGGTGGTTTGCCGCCTTCGCTCAACTCAGAAGCACGTTTTTCGGCCGCTTTTCGCTGATTGAACTCGTACAGGGCGACTCGTTTCATCGCGTGATTGAAAACACCCCAAAAGAGTTTAAAGCGATCGGGGGCAATCACTTTTTTGGCCCGAGCTTTTCGCTTAACCTTTTTCTTGGGGGCCGCAGCATCATCCCCCTCAGCCTTTTTGCGAGTAACTTTTTTCTTGGTTGCCGTTTTTAGGGATGCCGACTGTGTTTTCTTTTTTGCCATTTGCTTGCGTCAATTCCCAATGACAGACAGATGAATAAGCGGGCCAAAACGGTCATGTTTCGGCCTCTTAAGGGACATTTCGCCCTTTAGGATACCGTTTCTCAACGATTTCACCAATAACCCCACCTTGGAAATTGACTGACAAAAAGCCGACAGGCCCCTCTATCGGCTACAATGAGGGTGTCGGCGGTGTTCCCTTTCCGGCCCGAATGTAGTCCTTTCGCTCACTTTCGTAATCCTCGATGTCTGGCA
>JBGSIY010000272.1:0-6532 GCA_041742275.1 Pirellulaceae bacterium
ACGCGATCTTGGGTTTATGTTGCACGACATTGATTTCCCCAACGAAATGACTCCCCGTTTTTTCCGCGCATCCATGAAAGACGGAGTGATTGTGGTGCCGGCCATCGAAAGCGACGAGGTACATACATGATTCTTCAAAAATTGTGTGACTATTACGACCGAATCGTCGCTGATCCAAGCCAAGGCATCGCTGCGGTTGGTTTCGCCCCTCAAAACATTGGTTTCGAAATCGTCATTGAAGAAGACGGAATGCTTCACGCGCTGCAAGACATTCGCGATATGACCGGTAAGAAGCCAGTCAACCAGGTGATGGAACTACCCTATAGCGGCAAGCGAGCGAACGCGATTTCCGCAATGTTTCTTTGGGACAAGGCTGAATACCTTCTGGGTTGGATTCCCGCCTCACTTTCAACAGCACCCACAGGCGAAAATGAAAAAGAAGAACAAAAGCGACTCAAGCAAATCGAACGGGTAAACCAATGCTTTCTGGCCTCCAAGGAACTTCACTTACACGCCGCAGCGAGTAACTCCAGTTCAGATTTTCAATCAATTGCTGAATTTTTTCGAAAATGGAATCCATCGTCGTTGACGGCTGACCAAAACAGTTTCTTGGAAAATATTGGAACTGGTTTTGGTGTTTTTAGAATCCGAGGGAGTAAACAATATTTGCACGAAATCCCCGCGGTTCGCGACTATTGGGCTGATTTACAAATCGGTGACGGAGAGTCAGCAACCAAGGGAGTGTGCCTGATTTCTGGAAATTTGGCTTCTGTGGCCAGGCTTCATCCGGCCATCAAGGGGGTGAGGGATGCACAATCATCCGGCGCTTCGATCGTTTCCTTTAATGATGATGCGTTCACAAGCTACGGAAAAACTCAGAGCTTCAACGCCCCTGTTAGCGAGAGCGCAGCCTTCAAATATGCCACGGCGCTGAACAAGCTCTTGCAACGAGATTCAGGAAGAAAAATTCAGATTGGAGACACGACTTGCGTTTTTTGGGCCGAACGATCAAGCGACGCCGAGGACATTTTTGGATTTGGTTTGGACAATTCTCATCTTGAGGATCAAGCCAAAGCAACCGAAGCCGGGAATCTCCTTAAACGCATCTCGCAAGGCCTGTCTCAACCTCCTGATGCGGATGCGGGGTTTTATGTTCTCGGTCTTTCTCCAAACGCATCTCGACTGTCAATTCGTTTTTGGATAAGTGGTACTGCCGGAGAGTTGATTCAGCGAGTTGCCCTACATCAACAGCGTTTGGAGATTGTACGTGGTCCCAACGATCAAGATTTCTTGCCACTCTGGTTGATTTTAGCCCAAACTGCTCGCGAATCCAAAGATATCCAACCACTTCTGGGCGGAGCTTTACTTCGATCCGTTTTGACGGGGGGACGTTATCCGGAATCTCTACTCGCGGCGGTCATTCGCCGTATTCGTGCGGAACAGGAAATTCGTCATCCTAAAGCGGCGATCATCAAAGCAATTCTCAACCACAACCATCAAAAGGAGATTTCAATCATGCTCGATACAAATCGACCCGAACCATCTTATCATTTGGGGCGATTGTTCGCTTCACTGGAACGTGCACAAGAAGATGCTCTCCCAGGCCTCAATGCGACGATCAAAGACCGTTATTTTGGTGCCGCCTCGTCAACTCCCTCGTCGGTCTTTCCACGCCTGATACGTATGAGCCAGCACCACGTTGGCAAACTCGAAGGGGGTAAAAAAGTTATTGCCGAAAAACGGTTGCAAGAAATCATGGGGCGACTGGACTCATTTCCACCCCACCTTGGGTTGGCTGACCAAGGATTATTCGCGATCGGGTACTACCATCAACGTCAAGATTTTTTTACCAAAAAAGTTCCAACCGAGCTAAACGACTTAATTGCCTAGTTCCATTGTCTTTATTTGAATCATATTTTTCAGTACTTACTTTTTAATAGGAATCTAGAATGAATCACCGTTATGACTTTGTATTGTTATTTGACGTAACCGATGGCAATCCCAATGGCGATCCCGATGCGGGTAATCTGCCTCGCGTCGATCCGGAAACAGGACATGGCCTTGTAACGGATGTCTGCCTTAAACGAAAAGTTCGAAACTATGTTGCAACAGTGAAACCGGAGGAGAAGTCTTTTGATATTTATGTTAAAGAACGGGCAGTTCTAAATCTCCAAAACGAACGAGCGTACAAGGCACTTAAGCTAGATCCGGCCAAAGTCAAACAACCCGAAGTCGAGCAATGCCGCCAATGGATGTGCCAGAATTTTTACGATGTCAGGACCTTTGGTGCCGTCATGAGCACCAAGGTCAATTGTGGTCAAGTCCGCGGCCCAATTCAAATGGCGTTTTCACGAAGCATTGATCCAATTGTTTCGCTGGAACATGCGATCACGCGATGTGCGGTTGCGACTGAAAAGGAGGCTGAGAAGCAAGACGGAGATAATCGGACGATGGGTCGAAAATTTACGGTACCATATGGTTTGTATCGATGTCACGGCTTTGTAAATCCATTTTTTGCACAACAAACCGAGTTTACCGAGGACGATTTGGAGTTGTTCTGGCAGTCTTTGTCAAACATGTTTGAGCTTGACCGATCTGCTAGCCGAGGTCAAATGTCGTCACAAGCTTTGATAGTGTTCGAGCATCAAGATCCACTAGGCAATGCGCCCGCTCACAAACTCCAACAACGAGTAAGCACATCGCGAACCAATCCGAATGGACCACCACGGAATTTCTCGGATTATACAGTGGTTGTCGATGAAAATGACTTGCCTGCGGGTATCACCATCTTGCGTAAGTTATGATAACAGACTAATCCAATTGCCTGCCGAGACAGGTCATTCATCAGTCCGTTTTGAAGAATTACTTCAAAGCGGAGATGAATGGGATACTTGTTTCGAAACATGAACTGAAACTCTCCAAGATGTATTCCGAAAACGAATTAACTGCGATTTCTGATTTGAAGCATCTGATTTTCTGCGAACGTCAAGCTGCCTTTACCCATGTTCAACAACTTTGGGCCGAAAATCGGCAATCACTCGAATGGCAGTGACAACACAAAATGAATCAGATAAACAATCTGGCGGAAACCGTACGATGGGGCGCAAAGAAATTGTGCCGTATGCACTTTATCGGGTTCACGGATACATCAGCCCTTTTTTGGCCGAACAAACCGGATTTGATGAAACCGATCTTCAACTTTTATTCACGTCGCTGACCCAGATGTTCGACCATGACCGGTCGGCGTCTCGTGGAGAAATGAGCTCGTGCCGATTGATTGTCTTCAAACATGAAGACAAACTCGGAAACGCTGCTGCCAAAAAATTATTCGATTTAGTGAGAGTCGAGCAAAAAAATACAGAGATTCCCCCTCGTGCCTTCGATGACTATGACGTCAAGCTAAACTTAAACGACAAGCCAAAAAAAATTGTGATTGACGAAGTGCTTTAATACGTTTTCAAACCGCTTCGAACGTGAACCGTTTTGAGGCGGAAGTGGTGGGGCTGGTGATGCGGACTGGCCAACGGGTGATTTTGCCGTCAACGATTGATTCAATTTCACCTTCGGTCGCGGCGATGGATTGAACCTCGCCAAATAACGCAAAACCCGGCCCCAAATGACCAAGCTCGAAACGCTGCCCGGAAATATAGAGACTCAGTTTCACATCCGCCGAAAAGGTTCCATTGGTATTGTTAGAAATCATGACTACTCCGGAGGTTGAACAACGCGCCGAACAGTACTGTCGACAACGGAATCTAAGTTTCGATTCTTGCCTCGGCGTGGGAACTATGGCACGATCGAATTCTACCACTCAAAACTGAGGCCATGTACTCCGAAAACGAACTACTTCCGATTTCTGCTTTGCAGCATCTGATTTTCTGCGAACGTCAAGCTGCGCTCATCCATGTTCAACAACTTTGGGCCGAAAATCGGCTGACAGTCGAAGGCAGACACCTGCACACCAAAGCCCACGAAGGAAACTCCGAAACAATCAATGGCGTCCGCATCGCCCGGGGACTTTGGTTGCGTTCTCTCAAACTGGGTCTCATTGGTGCCGCCGATGTTGTCGAGTTTCACCCAATGGGTCAAGTCATCCCCGTGGAGTACAAACGGGGCAAGCCCAAAAAAGATGACTGCGATCGAGTGCAAATCTGCGCCCAAGCCCTCTGCTTGGAAGAAATGTTGAACGTATCCATTGAATCGGGATTCCTCTTTTACGGACAACGGAAACGGCGAGTCGTTGTCGAGTTCAATGACCCTCTCCGCGAACGAACCATGACCGTGGCCAAACGATTTCGAGAACTGATCGAACGACGCGAAACTCCCACGGCGAGTCGCCAGCCTAAATGCGACAACTGTTCCCTGATCGAATTTTGTTTACCCAATTCCATGCGACTGAAAACAGGGGCCAGCAAGTTTGTTGATCGACAATGGGAGACCGTACTGTCATTCGATGGCCCGAAAACGGATGATTTCGACAACGTTGATGACAATGAGAACCAGCCATGAAAAAACACCTCAACACTCTATTTGTTACCACAGAAGGAGCCTACTTGAAGAAAGACGGGTCTGCCGTTGTGGTTCGGATCGAAAAAGAAAATCGACTTCGGTTGCCGCTACACAATCTCGATGGCATCGTTTGTTTCGGTCGGATCAACTGCAGCCCCTCATTGATGGCCGCCTGCGCCAAAGGTGGCGTCTCCATTTCCTTTCTGACACCCTATGGCGGTTTCCTGGCAGCGGTCATTGGCTTTACCCCTGGAAATGTTCTTCTGCGTCGAGAACAATACCGTCGGGCGGATGATCCTGAGTCAACGCTAATTATCGCCAAACAATTTGTTACCGCGAAAATCGCCAACAGTCGCAGTGTACTGCTCCGAGCCGCACGCGACAGCAAAGACCCTTCCGTTACCGAACACCTTCAACAAGTTGCTCGACGGATGACCTATGACGTTCAAGCGGCACTACAAGCAACTTCGCTGGACTCATTGCGAGGCACGGAGGGAGAAAGTGCCAATACCTATTTCAGCTGCTTCAATCATTTACTTTCGCCTCAAGCACAGGGGTTTGAATTTGTGGGCCGTTCCCGCCGTCCACCTTTGGATCGTTTCAACGCCCTGTTGTCCTTTCTTTATTCGATGCTGACCCATGATGCCCGCAGTGCTTGTGAAGCGACTGGATTGGATGCAGCCGTGGGTTTTTTGCATCGGGATCGATCGGGCCGACCGGGGTTGTCATTGGATCTCATCGAGGAGTTTCGAGCCTTCATTGTGGATCGATTGGTGTTGTCGCTGATTAATCGCCGGCAAATCCAAGGTGATGATTTTGAAACGACAGAAAGCGGAGCGGTGCTCTTGAAAGACAAGCCGCGAAAAACCGTCTTGGCAGCCTACCAAAAGCGCAAACAAGACACGATCACGCATCCCTTTCTGGAAGAAAAAACCACCGTGGGCCTGCTGATCCATTTGCAATCAAGGTTGCTGGCCAGCTATTTGCGAGGCGACATTGACGCCTATCCTCCCTTTGTTTGGAAGTAACGAATCGTCCGTTTTCGGGATTTTATTTAATCAAGTTTATAGACCCAACTATTTCAATCACTATTCACCCTGGAAAGACTGCCATGTACGTACTTGTCACGTACGATGTTGGAACCACAACTGCGGAGGGCCGCAAGCGACTGCGGCGCGTTGCCAAGATTTGTTTGAATTATGGCCAACGAGTTCAAAATTCGGTTTTTGAGTTGCTGGTTGATCCAGCTCAATGGGCCGAATGCAAAAATAAACTATGCCAAGAAGTAGATCCGGAATTCGACAGCCTTCGCTTTTATTATTTGGGGGCAAATTGGAAGAAACGAGTGGAGCATTATGGGGCGAAGCCATCTTTGGATATGGAAGGCCCGCTGATTATCTAAACGGCGACCGCGAACCTCAAGCGCTGCTGGATCTTGAGCAGGTTCGCGATTCTCGAAAATCCTCGCACTTCTAGTGAAATTCGATCCAGAGCACTGCCACTTGCCCGGAATTTCTGCAAAGAGAATGTTAGGTTCGCGATTTACGGGCTCTTAACCCAAGCCATATCATAGGTTACGTTAACGGGGTCGCGTCCCTCACGGGACGCGTGGATTGAAACAGCATGGGCAATTCGGCAGCGATGGTGCTGGCGGTCGCGTCCCTCACGGGACGCGTGGATTGAAACGGCCAGAGGATTGCAATCGACGTAATGTGATTCCGGTCGCGTCCCTCACGGGACGCGTGGATTGAAACCTCGTCAATCGTTTTTTGATGGATATTGTCATCCGAGGTCGCGTCCCTCACGGGACGCGTGGATTGAAACTTATTTTTTTCTCGCTAGCAAAATCCCAAAAGGTGTGTCGCGTCCCTCACGGGACGCGTGGATTGAAACTATGACCCGTCGCGGCGTTGTTCGTTTTCTCCAGGTCGCGTCCCTCACGGGACGCGTGGATTGAAACATCAACCTGAATTGCGTTTACCCAATAGCCGCCAGTCGCGTCCCTCACGGGACGCGTGGATTG
>JBGSIY010000273.1:0-6776 GCA_041742275.1 Pirellulaceae bacterium
AAATTCCGAGCCATCGCGGCCGTTTCGCTTGTTCTCGTCGCAGGCCTCCCCCCGAGTAAAAAATCACAAAAGGTGCCAATGGCCGCATGAGATTAACTTCGCCTTGCGAGACTCCGGCAGTTTCGCCGATGCGTTGTTAATTCGTTTTGATTCGATTATTGTAGCATTTTGGGCACCCATTGCGCGGGGGCAAAACTCAAGTTTTAATTGGGGCTGAAGAAAAACTATGGGTGAACTGACTCATGTGAATCCTGACGGTCAGGCTCGTATTGTCGATATCGGGGCCAAAGCGGAAACGAAACGAAGAGCGGTTGCCCATGGGCGCGTGCGGATGAAAGCCGACACAGTGCAGCTCATTCGGAGTAATAGAATCAAAAAAGGAGACGTGCTTGCCACCGCTCGAATCGCCGGCATGATGGCTGCCAAGGAAACTGCACGTTTGGTGCCGTTGTGTCACCCGTTGCGTCTCGAATTTCTAGAAATTGAATTCGACGTGGCCTCCTCGACTCATGTTCAAGTCACCGCATCGGTTTCCGCCACCGAGCGGACAGGCGTGGAAATGGAGGCTTTAGTCGCCGTCACGACCGCCTGTTTGACCCTGTATGATATGTGCAAGGGGGTGGATAAAGGCATGGTCATCGAGAATGTTCATGTTGCCGAGAAAACGGGAGGGCGAAGCGGGGACATCAAATTTTCCCCGGATGTGATGTCGGAGTAACGCTGTGGATGCTCTCGTTATAACGCCCTTCCGTTACGCGAAATAAAACATGCGTGTGCACTTCTCTGTGGTATTTCTATCGCACCCACTATTTCTAGCGTGCCCTATTTAAAGTAGATTCGGCAAGAGAAGTTCATTCGAGCGACGTTCGTTTGTCTTGAAAGCGATGACGCAGAAGGCAATCTGATTTCGACATCGAGCATGAACGTGCTGTTCGCCTGCGTTTTTTCAGGGCGCTGTTCAGTGACAACGGAAAATCGTGGAGGTTCTGTTAATCGCGGGCTGCGTTCGGGGGGCGTCGAGGGGTTTTGGACAGAATGGGCTCGACCTCTTCGACGAGATCATGGATGTCGTTGAACTTGCGATAGACGCTGGCAAAACGAATGTAAGCGACGTGATCGATGTCCATTAGTTTCTCAATCAACATTTCGCCGATTTCGCTACTGAGAATTTCCGTCTCGCCGACTTCATAAATCTCATGGAGGATTTCGCGAATAACTTGTTCCACCTTCTCGGTCGGAACAGGGCGTTTCCAAAGGGCCCGCTCTAGACCCTGCCGAATTTTTTCGGGGCGAAAGGGTTCGCGAACGCCGTCTTTTTTTACGACTTTGAGTTCCACTTCGGCAACGCGCTCATAGGTTGTAAAACGCTTCTGGCAGCCCTGGCATTCACGGCGGCGGCGAATGACAAACCCACTGTCAACAGCGCGAGAGTCAATCACTTTGTCGTTATCCAATTGACAAAAGGGGCATTTCATTGGCGATTCCCAAACGTTTTTTAAACAACACGGTATTTGGCTAAGTGAATCTTTGGCAAAAAATGGCGTAGATAACGTCCCAACGGTTCACCATGAACATCTACCGAATCCCCTCAGTTTAGCAGGTTTCTGAATTTTTTGCGATTCGAGTCAATATCAAGGTCGTTGACACGAAAACTTACTAGGTCGGAGTGACCTACCATTTTTCTGATGGCGCGGTTAATATTTTAGGTGCAGGAAAGATAAAATCACTCGTGATTGAACCAACGAAACATTCCATTGACATTGATGAGACGACGATGAGCGACGCTAAAGAGCAGTTTACCAAGTCAATCGAAGAGCACAGAAACGACCCCAAACGCGAAGAACCCGAGCAAGATCTGTGGGAGGGAAAGTATTCGCCCAAGGCCATGTTTGGCAGGCTTTTGGCGGCGGGTGTGGTTACGATTGGAACGGTCGTAGTTTTTTTCATGCTCCCTTTTCTATACAATAGTCCCTTTGCCGTCTGGGCGGCCTTGATCATTTTGCTGTTGGTCTGGGCTTATTTGCTCGGGCTGTTGAGTTATCGCATGTTGGCCAATCATTACATTTTGACCAGCCAAAGATTCAAACATCGCGATGGGATTTTAGTGCGAACGATGAACCGGATTGAACTGTTGGATATTTCTGATGTTACCTATCGTCAAGGTCCTGTTGAAATCATGTTGGACGTCGGGGACATTGTAATTAATTCCAGCGATGCCTCGCACCCCGAACTCATCTTGCGGGGGATTTCTCAGGTTCGGACGATCGCGGATCAAATCGACAATGCTCGACGAATCGAACGTCGCCGCCGTGGCTTGCATATTGCCTCGATCTAGTCCGGCCTCAATAACCCGGTCCCAGTAACACAGTTCGGCCCCAACATATCAGTCTGGCCCGAGCAACACCGCTGGTCCGGAACACAAAAAATTACAGGGAATGCCCGGACCGTGGTGTTCCCTGTTTTCATTTGAGCACACTGTTTTAAATTAGCTGTTTTTAGGCTGTTGTTCACGCCCCAAAATCGTGAGTTGTCAATTGCACAGACTTCGGATATCAACGTTTTAAAAAACACATTCGGACGTGATGACGTTGGTCGTTCAAAAACGAGATTTGTTGATCGCCCATTCACGGGTAGTTAAGCGATGATGGGTTCGATGATTTTCCCGGCGACATCGGTTAGGCGGAAGTTTCGACCGTTATACAGATAAGTCAATTGCTCGTGGTTCAGACCCAACAAATGCAAGATGGTCGCGTGCAGGTCGTTGAGATGAACGCGATCCACGGCGGCTTTATAACCAATCTCATCCGACTCGCCATAAGAGATGCCCGGTTTGACTCCGCCCCCGGCGAGCCAAGCGGTAAAGCAGTGGGGATTGTGATCTCGCCCTGGTTTTTCGCCCAATTGAGCGATGGGCAACCGACCAAACTCGCCACACCAAATCACTAAAGTGTCCTTGAGCATGCCGCGTTGTTCCAAATCGGTCAGCAGGGCGGCGACGGGGCGATCGGTTTCATCCGCAAATTGTTGATGGTTTCCTTGGATATCGATGTGCCCATCCCAAGAACGCTGGTTTTCCATCCCGCCCGAATAAATCTGAACAAAACGAACTCCCCGTTCGAGGAAGCGACGTGCCATCAAGCATTGCCGAGCGAAATGATCACATTTGGGGTCACCAATACCATACAGTTCTTGCAGATGTGCTGGCTCGTTGGCCAATTCGATTGTCTCGGGTGCCGCACTTTGCATCCGGTAGGCTAGTTCAAAACTTTCGATACGGGCAGCCAAATCGGATTCGCCAGCGTGTTGGGCTAAATGGGTTTGGTTCAACTGTTTTAACAAGTCCAGTTGTTCGCGTTGAATTTGGGGGGAAACGTTGGGGGGTAATTTCAGATTATCAATCGCATCGCCCGTGGGCCGCAAATGTGTCCCTTGGAAAACGCCCGGCAGAAAACCAGCGCTCCAGTTCGCTGCGTGCCCCTTGGGCAACCCTCGGCCCTTGGGGTCGCTCATAACGACAAACGCTGGTAGGTCGCGGCATTCACTGCCCAATCCATAGGTAACCCACGAACCGACACAAGGAAAACCCATCCGAGCCATGCCCGTATTCATGGCAAATAATGCCGGTGAGTGGTTGTTAGATTCTGTGAAACCCGAGTGAATAAACGCCATCTTGTCGACGTGTTCGCCCAAATGGGGGAAGAGTGAGGAAACCATTTTTCCGCATTCGCCGCGCGGTCGAAACTCGAACGGCGACTTCATGAGATCACCCACCGCATCCTTGAAGAACCCCGTTGTATTGGAAAAGCTACTGTCAAATTCTTTTATCGATTTTCCGTGAGCTTTGACCAGGGCGGGTTTATAGTCCCACGTGTCAACTTGACTTGGCCCGCCGTTGACAAAAATCCAAATGACTCGTTTCGCTTTGGCCTCAAAATGCGGTTTTACAGGCGCCAAAGGGTCGAGAACGCGAGCGCCCAAATCATCGGCGCGGAGGGTTCCCAAACCACCGGTTTCATTCAGTAGAGACGCCAACCCCAGAAGACCAAATCCGCAACCCGCGCGGTGCAACCACGTTCGTCGGTCGGAGATCAACGGAGGTAGTGGGTTCTGTAAGTTCATCTGTTCAACCCTAATCGACATAAATGAATTCGTTGGAGCTCATCAAAATCTGGCAATAGTCCGCTAAGGCCGATAATTCTGGAGTGGGTTCTCCCTGGTCACTTCGACGCCGTTCCGCTGCGTCCAAAAATTCCAATGCCATGACGATTTCCGTTTCGGTAGGAGATCGGCCAAACATAATCTCATAAGCCTGCTGCAGTGCAGATCGCCGATCGACACCCGACAGCCGAGCGGCCATGGCTTCCACATACTGGCGGCCATGTGCGCTATTCATAAACATCAGGGCCTGGGGTGCAATCGTCGTAACCTGGCGTTGTCCGATACTGACCAGATGTTCTGGCCAATCAAACAACATCATTTCCGGAATCAATTGGCTTCGCTTGATAAAGAAATAAATGCTCCGTCGTTTCATGGCAGGGTTAAGTGACCCGGGGCCATACATCTGTGGATCTAACTCCCCCGATACAAATAGCATGGAGTCACGAATCGCCTCAGCCTCCAAACGTTGAGGGCCTCGGAACCACAACCAGCGATTCTCGGGATCAATTTTCGCTCGAGGGTCATCGATAATTTTATTGCTCTGCATATAGGTTTGACTGGTCATCATGAGGCGATGCAACGATTTCATTTGCCAGCCATTTTTGATGAGTTCCTGAGCCAAGTAATCGAGGAGTTCGGGATGAGTCGGACGCTCGCCCGTTTCACCAAAATCACTGGGAGTCGAAACGATGCCCCGTCCAAAGTGATGTTGCCAGATACGATTGACCATAACCCTGGCGACCAACGATCCGGTCCCCGATTCCGGATCCGTTAACCATTGAGCCAGCGCTGCCCGTCGATAACTCGACATTGAGTTTGTTCGTGACGCCGGTTCCGTTTCTACCAACGGGGCCTGGTGGTCCAGTGGGAGTAATACCGCTGGAAATCCCGGCTCCGCAATGGAAATTTTATGTGTTACGTCACCCCGTCTTAAAACATGCGTCACGGGATAGAAATGAGGAAAACCGCGATCGTCGGCATGATGCGGCAAGTGCGGCAGCCCCTCAGTCGTCACCATGACTTTGGCGGTGACCAGTTGCGGCCCACGCTGTTTTAATTGCTCGACGATTTGTTTCAATGAATTCCATTGAGGGGATTGTTCGCGATACCATTTGATGACCGATTCGCGTTCCTGTTGGGACAACCCTGCCCAAGGATTTGGCTCGGCGATATGTTGTTGCAGAGATTGGAGCGTGGCAATGGTCTGGGAATCAGGACCTAACTCGCCGACCTCGGGTGAAAGATCGCCCAAGGCCGAAGTGGAGATCCGCAAACGTCCGATACAGTGTTGGCCATTGGGGTGAGGGAAACTCAACGTTACCTCTAACAGGCTGTCGTCGTTCATTCGCAGCGGTTCGGCCAAATAAAACACAGCCGCCTGACTCTTGCCAATTTGTCCATCCACGGCCCACCCGGAAATCGGGTCATTGTCGATCGATGCCGCAATTGAAAGTGAATCGGTGTTTTGCTGATGCGTCGCCAAGGCCTTTGTAAGTTTGAGAGTTCTTGATTGGCCATCTCGTTCGACGACCGCGACTTGGAAATTTCCTAAAGCGAAATTGCCATTCCCCGCTCGACCGGGGCCTTGATGGGGTAGACTTGGATCGGCGAGGGCTTCAACTCGCACAAGCTGAATCTCATCCTGAATGCCGCCCGCTCGTAAGGTCAGTGTTTCTTGTGCAGGGGCTGTGCCCGTGGCCAAGAACGAACCATCGTTTTGCGGTTGATAAACAGAACCGGAGTTTGTTTTGAGATCCCCAGCCAATGTCGTCCATTTACCCCAGGTGGGCTCGAGGTCGTTTGACGACTTTAGCCACGCGACAAGTTCAGTAACAAGTTCGTTGTTTTCAAAAGCCAGCAGCTGCTGTTCAGCCGCCTTCAACGCACGATCGTACTCCGCTTGTCGCAAACGATTGGCCTCCGGTTCCAAGTCCAAAACCTTTTCGGAGCGAATGGCTGATGAAAAAATGGAGGCGAAACGATAGTAGTCGACTGCGCGAATCGGATCAAATTTATGATCGTGACAACGGGCGCAGCCAATCGACAATCCGAGAAACGCGAGACTGGTCGTCGACACCATGTCGTCCAGTTCGTCGTATCGAGCCGATTCAAATTCGGCCTCGGTCAATTGCGTCGGAAAGGCACCCGCCCCGAGGAATCCGGTTGCCATCCAGGCCAAGGGGTTTTCGGGTTGCAATTCATCCCCTGCGATTTGCCAGCGGACCATTTGGTCATACGGAAGGTCTTGATTGAAAGCTCGAATCAAAAAATCGCGATAGTGATAGGCGTGCGGGCGGTCGTAATCCTGTTCATATCCATGCGATTCAGCAAAACGAGCCACGTCCAACCAGTGCCTCGCCCAGCGTTCGCCGTACTCAGGTCGCTGCAAAAGTTCGTCCAGCATTTCTCCCCACGCTGTGCTATTAATATTTTCGTCGGGGGTCGTGGCCTCGGCCAACCGCACGGTCCAGCGTTTCATATCGGCGGGAGTCGGTGGCAGGCCCAAGAGGTCGAACCACGCTCGGCGAATCAGCACGCGGTGATCGGCCGGCGGAGAAAAACTCAAACCGACGGCCTTCTGTTTTTCGTGCACAAAATAATCAATCGGGTGGATCGAC
>JBGSIY010000274.1:0-4607 GCA_041742275.1 Pirellulaceae bacterium
CACGACTCAATCTGCAACCCAAATTCAGGCCGGCTTCAATCACCCCGTGGGCACCGTCTCACGCCACGGCGATTGGTAAAAAAGCTTCGTTGGATCGCTATGGTTTTTAGATAGAATTTTAGTTTAGACACTTATCTCAACGCTCTGGGCTCTTCTCGTCCGCCTCCAAACCATACTGTTCATTCTCAGACCATTCTGTTCATTCGCAAACCATTCTCAGCGTCTAGCGTGGGTCTTCAACAACTCGATCCGCGGGAATATCCGAGAAATGGAAGCCCGAATCGACAAAACCACCTCTCGCTACGTCGATTCGCCTAATTTCTTGCCTCGTGCCAGTTCTTGACAAAGTCCAGAATTTGGCATATCACACAGGTATGAAACCAGACTTCACCCAACTCTTACGTGATCACGAGGTCCAAGTGACGGCTCAACGCCTGGCGGTCATGCGCGTGGTCTCGTCGCGTCCCCACTGCACTGCCGAGGACGTGGCGGAAGATGTGCGAGGAGAAATCGGGACGATCTCACGTCAGGCCGTTTACGATGCGCTCAAATTGTTAGTGGAAAAAGGTTTGATTCGACGCATCCAACCGGCCGGTTCGGCGGCCCTGTATGAAGATCGAGTAGGTGATAACCATCATCACCTGATCTGCCGAACGTGCGGGAAAACGGCCGATGTGGATTGTACGTTGGGAGAGACCCCGTGTTTGACCGCGTCCAACGAAGCCGGTTTTTTGATCGACGAAGCGGAGGTGATTTATTGGGGCAAATGTCCGCAGTGTTTGACTGAAATACAGGGTTTGACGGAAAAACAGGGTTTGACGGAAAAACAGGGTCTGTCTGGAAAACCGGAGCCGGCCAACGAGTAAATGCATTCGCGTTTTTACGAAAATGCAAATACCACGCTCTACAAAGAATTGAAACGACTTTTACATCATAGATTTAGGAGAAATCGCATGTCAGATAGTATTAGCAAGTGCCCAGTCATGGGTGAAGGACTAGCCACGGGGTCACGTCGGCACACCGCCGCAGGCGCACTTTCGAATCGAGATTGGTGGCCAAATCAACTGAACCTGCAGATACTCCATCAGAATTCGCCCCAGTCTGACCCGATGGGTGAGGACTTCAATTATGCCGAAGAGTTCTTGAAAGTGGACCTCGATGCCTTGCGGAAAGACATCGAAGCTGTCATGACGACGTCTCAAGATTGGTGGCCAGCCGACTACGGTCACTACGGTCCCTTGTTCATTCGTATGGCATGGCATAGTGCCGGAACCTATCGCATTGCCGATGGTCGGGGTGGAGCCACCTCGGGTACGATTCGATTTGCTCCGCTGAATAGTTGGCCCGATAACGTAAGCCTCGACAAAGCGCGACGTTTATTATGGCCGATCAAGCGAAAATATGGACGCAAGCTTTCGTGGGCCGACCTGATGGTCTTCACCGGAAATTGTGCCCTCGAATCGATGGGCTTCAAAACGCTGGGATTTGCTGGAGGACGCGAGGACGTCTGGGAACCAGAGGGTGATATTTACTGGGGTCCCGAGAGCGAATGGTTGGGGGACGAGCGTTACAGCGGCGAGCGCCAACTGGAAAATCCACTCGGCGCAGTTCAGATGGGTTTGATTTATGTGAACCCCCAAGGCCCCAATGGCAAACCCGATCCCTTGGCGGCAGCCCATGACATCCGCGAGACGTTTGCAAGGATGGCCATGAATGATATTGAGACGGTGGCATTGATCGCCGGAGGACACACGTTTGGTAAAGCTCACGGTGCCGCCGATGCCTGCAACGTTGTCGGCGCCGAACCCGAGGGCGCCGGGTTGGAGGAACAGGGCCTGGGCTGGAAGAACTCTTTTGGTAGCGGCGTCGGTGCCGATTCGATTACCAGCGGCCTCGAAGGTGCTTGGACCATGAACCCCGTTCAATGGGACAACAATTATTTTGACAACCTATTCGGATTTGAGTGGGAACTGGTCAAGAGCCCTGCGGATGCGTGGCAATGGACACCGCAGGGAGGTGCGGCTCAAGGTACGGTTCCTGACGCACATGACTCATCCAAACGACATGCTCCGATGATGTTCACAACAGACTTGGCGTTGCGTGTTGATCCGATTTACGGTCCCATCTCCAAACGGTTCCACGAGAACCCCGAAGAATTTGCTCAGGCATTTGCTGACGCGTGGTATAAGTTGACTCATCGCGATATGGGCCCTGTCGCCTGTTGCTTGGGCCCCTGGGTTCCTCCACCGCAGTTGTGGCAAGACCCTGTTCCGGCGGTTGATCACGAACTGATTGGTGAGTCCGAGATCGCGTCGTTGAAACAAACGCTTCTCTCCTCTGGGTTAACCATCTCGCAATTGGTCTCAACCGCTTGGGCCTCGGCCTCGACGTTCCGAGGCACCGATAGGCGAGGTGGCGCCAATGGCGCTCGAATTCGACTTGAGCCACAAAAGAACTGGGAAGTCAACCAGCCTGCTGAACTGGATACGATTCTGAATGTTCTGGAAAAAATCCAATCAGATTTCAATGGTGCGCAATCTTCTGGCAAAAAAGTTTCGTTGGCCGACTTAGTTGTGCTGGGTGGATGTGCTGCCGTGGAAGAAGCCGCGAAGAAAGCTGGCCATTCCGTCCAAGTCCCCTTTGCACCCGGTCGCACCGATGCGTCGCAGGAGCAAACCGATGTTGATTCGTTTGCTGTGTTGGAACCCACCTCCGACGGTTTTCGCAATTATATGGGTCACAAACATGATCGACCTGCGGCGGAATTATTGTTGGACCGTGCTCATTTGTTGACCTTGACGGCCCCCGAGATGACAGTGCTGGTGGGTGGCCTGAGGGCACTCAACGCAAACTTTGGCAAGTCCCCCTTGGGTGTCTTCACGCAGCGACCTGAGGTGTTGACCAATGACTTCTTCGTCAATCTGCTCGACATGAATAACGAGTGGCAAAAGTCAACTCGGTGCGAACACTTCTATGAAGGACGAGATCGTCGTTCGGGGGAATTGAAATGGACCGGCACGGCCGTTGACCTAGTATTTGGATCGAACTCACAATTGCGAGCTATCGCGGAAGTTTATGCATGCGATGACGCTCAGCAGTCGTTCGTAAAGGATTTTGTAGCTGTGTGGAACAAGGTCATGAATCTCGATCGATTCGACCTCGTGAAAGGGGCAGGCAAAACAAACTAAGGGACGACGCCTCTTGTTCGATAGGATCGTCGTCACGGCGGTTCGTCGGTCCCGAGGAAATGCCAAAAGTGACAAACAATTCGATTTTTAGTTGTCCCGAAGATGGAATTGAAAGACGTTTGGGAAAGCTTGCTTCGGCAGGCTACAAGAGGCTATTTAATTTTGCGTAAGCAAGGAGATGAAAGATGAGAAAAGCAAGTGTGGCAACAGGCCTGGCGAAATCGCTCGCCGGGGGTTGTCGAAAAACGATGTTCGCCCTCGCCCTCGGTTGCGGTTTAGCAGCTCAGGTCGGTGTGGCAATGGCTCAAGAAGGCGCGGCGGCAGCTGGGCATGGTGCCGAAATGCAGGAAGGCGCCACCTGCCCTATTACAGGTGCCGTGAGTCGGCACACCACTGCCGGAATGACTTCGAATCGCGACTGGTGGCCCAACCAACTGAATCTGCAAATTCTTCATCAGAATTCCCCAAAAGGAAATCCGATGGGGGAAGATTTTAATTACGCCGAAGAGTTTCAAAAACTCGACTTGGCCGCTGTGAAAAAAGACATCAGGGAATTGATGACAACATCACAAGACTGGTGGCCCGCCGATTACGGGCATTACGGCCCATTGTTCATCCGTATGGCTTGGCATAGCGCCGGTACCTACCGAGTGGCTGATGGTCGCGGCGGGGCGAGCTATGGAACACAGCGTTTTGCTCCGTTGAATAGCTGGCCGGACAACGCAAACCTCGACAAGGCTCGTCGCCTGTTGTGGCCAATTAAACAAAAGTATGGCCGCAGTATCTCTTGGGCCGACCTGATGGTGTTGACCGGTAACGTAGCCTTGGAAAGCATGGGGTTTGAGACCTTTGGGTTTTCGGGTGGTCGCGCTGATGTTTGGGAACCACAAGAAGACATCTATTGGGGTCCGGAAAGTGAATGGCTGGGGGACAAGCGATACAGTGGTGATCGCGAATTGGAAAACCCGCTGGCCGCAGTTCAAATGGGTTTGATTTATGTCAACCCAGAAGGCCCGAACGGCCAACCTAGCGCGTTGGAAGCGGCAAAAGATATTCGCGAAACGTTTGCACGGATGGCCATGAATGATGAAGAGACGGTCGCTCTGATCGCGGGTGGCCATACGTTTGGCAAGGCTCACGGTGCCGCCAGTGCCGATAACGTGGGAGCAGCTCCCGAAGGCGCCAGCCTCGAGGAACAGGGACTCGGATGGAAAAACAAGCATGGCAAAGGCAACGCGGGTGACACCATCACGAGTGGATTAGAGGGAGCGTGGACCGCAACTCCAACGCAATGGTCCAATGGCTATTTTGACAATCTGTTCGGTTTTGACTGGGATCTAGTGAAGAGCCCCGCCGGTGCTTGGCAATGGGTTCCCACCGATCCCAAAGCGGCTCAGCTCGTGCCCGATGCGCATGACC
>JBGSIY010000275.1:0-3278 GCA_041742275.1 Pirellulaceae bacterium
ATCGCCGGTCGCACCGGGGGTTGGAAGATGGATATTGATCAATTAACCAATCTCCTAAACGACGCTCAAGCGAGCGAAAGCAAAAAAGACTTGAGAGGTTCGGTCGTCGGTTTTGGCGCTGTGATTAGTTTTTTGATGGAGCAGTTGCGAAATCAACCCGGCAGTAGTCACGACTGAGCAATATCGATTAAATGAGCGGAGGCAACTTTGGCCGTTCCGCTATCACTCACCGCGACCTGTTTGGCCTGCCGCTCTGCGTGGCCAATGCCCAACACTGCGTCTAGGACCTTTGTTGCAAAGCGTGTGTGTGGCTGTTGCGAACCTGGAAGACAGAAGCGGGGTGTTGATTCTCGGGTTGACTAAATCACCCAAGAACATCATTTTGTGATAGAAGTCATGGTGAACCAGGGATTGGGCTTTGCAGCAAAACCGTCGGCGCCAGAGGCGATGAAATAGGGGCAGGGGTCCGACTGGCAGTGATTTTTTCCGGGATCCACAGTTCCCGACCACAGCGAGCTTCTGATGGCTCGGTAGCAGGCTCGGCAATGATAGCTGTTGGCGTCGGATTTTGCAGTGATCAGTTTTCGACAAAGGAATGACTAACTCGCATGACGCTCCTGACCCGTTACGTCGTCTTTGAAATCCTAAAAACATTCGCATTGTCGTTGTCGGCCATGACGTCCTTTATTGTGTTGGTGTTTTTAGTGCAGGAAGCGGTGCGCGAAAAACTGACGTTCATGGCGATTCTGAAATTGATTCCCTACACACTCCCCACAGCGCTGTGTTTTGCGATCCCCGCCACGATCTTGTTTGCCGTTTGTGTTGCCTATGGGCGGTTGAGTGCCAACAACGAAATTGTCACACTCAAATCGGCAGGAATTTCTCCGACCGTTGTTGTGATTCCCGGTTTGGTCATTGCTTTTTTACTGAGTCTATTCACTGTTTATTTAAATGACATTTCGGTTTCCTGGGGCCGACGGGGGATTTATCGGGTTGTTTTGGATTCATCTGCGCAAACAATCTATACGATGCTCCAAGCTCAGGGGCAATTTGCCAAGGGGCAAGTGTTTATCAATGTCGATGGAGTTGATGGTGAGAAACTAATCCATCCATTCATTTCGAAGACGAATGATGCTGAGGATGATGTGTTTCAGATTCGAGCCGTCAGTGCGCGGATTTTAGTTGACGCCCCCAACGAGCAGTTAATTTTGTCGTTATCCAACGCTCAAGTATTTCAGGGGGATTCGTTTGTCAGCCATATTGATCAGAAAGACATTCCGATCCCATTGGGGGATGTAACCAAAAAGAATGATTCAAGCGCGAGTCCGTGGAATCGGCCCTTACGCGATTTGCCGGCAGCCACCGCACGTCACGCCGAAGAGCTAACACGGCTGAGAAAAACATTGGCTGCTCGATTGGTATCTCAAGAGTTGGGTGGAGATCTGGTGGGAGTGACGCATCCCCAATGGGGAGCCGACTTATCGAAACTTCGTGACTCCATTTACGATGGCCATCGTTTGACCGCCGAGCCCTGGCGGCGATGGGCCAATGGTTTCAGTTGTTTTTGTTTTTCGATTTTAGGGATTCCTTTGTCGATCCTCTTCAAGCGATTTGATTTTTGGACCAATTTTGCCTTTTGTTTTGCACCGATTTTATTTCTGTATTATCCCTTGTTGATGTACGGAGTGGGCCAAGCGAAATCAGGTAATTTACCGGGCTATTCGGTGTGGTTGGGCAACATTGTTTTGTTATTGATTGGGATCCTGCTCTGTCGACGGGTCGCTGTTACCTGAGCCTCCGTCGATTTCCAGGGATTCCACATCGGGTTGTCTGGGAGATTTTTGCTGTGAAAGAAACTCGACCAAATCCCGAAGTTCCATGGGGCTAATGCTTTCAATCAGGTTTTTGGGCATCGCCGACTCGCCCGTTCTTCGATCGATGATGGTCTCTTGAGCGATGGTGACAAACTCGCCTTCAGCAGTCAGGAGGCGCAGAGAGTGTTCATTTTCCATATGCAGAATACCGGAAGTGGTTTTTCCGGAGTCATCGAGCACCACAATCGTGCCGTACTTTTCTGTGATTTCTGCATTGGGTTCGACGATCGATTGGAGCAAATGCTCGCGGGATCGCAGTTTCCCCACGTCCGATAGATTCGGTCCCACATTTCCGCCATCCAGGCCAATGCGATGGCAACGCAGGCAAGACAATTGAGTTTTTTCATAGAACAGAATCCTACCTCGTTCGGCATCGCCACCCTCCAACGCGTCGCGATAGGCAGCCGAGTCTGTCGAGGTGGGTGTCTGTTTGAGATAGGCCGTCAGGGCGTCATTGAGTGGGGGCGAACTGGAGGTGATTGCCTGCACGGCCTCTCGTAGATCGAGTCGTGTGTCCGGGGGAATCGTTCCTGAACTCAAATCGGCAATTTTTTGTAGGAGAACCGGCAAGACTGTTTCTGATGGAAGGTGGACCAGCGTCGCATAGGCCGCTTGGCGCTCGCGTGTTTCTGGCGCGTCCAGCGCGGCGATGATCGAATCTGCCACTTGGTTGGGATTACTTTCGGCCAGGAGACGCCGGGCGGTGATTCTCAATTCGCTGTGGGGATCGGCAAGCGACATGGTGGCAAGTTCTAAAAAATCCTGGGGTGCTATTTCCCGCGAGGCATCGAGGGCAGCGGCGCGCAGGGTGGCTAATTGCCGGGTGTCGCGGCAGAAGTCGACGATCATTTCAGCGGCCCCGTCGGGGAGAAGTTTTTTTGTGGCTGCGAAGACTGCCGTTTTAAAGTTGGTATCCGGAGATAGTATCAATTCAGGCAACGACTGAGCCAGGGTATCGGCTGCTACCTGGGTGGGTTTGGGTGGCACAGGGCGCCACATGCCGACAACGGGGTCCCGATTCATCGCTTGTCCCCAATTGCCGAGCAAGCGAATGGCTTCGGTTCGTTCGGCAAAAGAGAATCGAGAGTCTTTAGCCAACGCAGCTAAATTAATAGAATCAACATCACGACCGACTCGGAAACACGCGTGCATGGCGCGGCGGGTGAACTCGGGGGCCGCTGGATTTTTCAACAACGCATCAGCTAGGGCTGGAAGTGCAGCGGGGATGGGCTGGTCATAAATGGCTCGTGCCGCTTCATCAACCACCCATAAATTTGTGTCATTTAAAAAGGTTTCGACTAGATGGTGGCTCTGTTTACGGAGCACGACGACGGCGGCACGACGCACGGCAACCGACGGATGGTTTTGGGTTCCCGCTGCAAATTTCCGTGGATCCGTCGCCGT
>JBGSIY010000276.1:0-6734 GCA_041742275.1 Pirellulaceae bacterium
CTTTGAACAGTTCGTTCAATTTGTTCCATGGTTTCGTCTGGGTGATCTGTGCAGAGATCGACGCGCCCAACGACATCATGGCCATGAACATAACCGAGCGACGATAGAACGTTGAGCAAATCAGCCCAGGCGGCTTCGTGCCCAACTTGCATCAATCGGACGGAACCAATCGTAACCCACACACTAAGCCGTTTGTCATTCGGCCAGGGGCTATCGACAATGGCAATTCGGCAACCGTTCCATTCAACAACGTACCGACAGTAAACGCCTTTTCGAATTCCGGTTGCTTGAACAATTAATTGATCGCCTTCAGGTGATACTAAAACAGCTTCATCATTGAAACCGCCTTCGGCTTTGCAACGAGCTCGTTCTAGCTGTCCTCGAATCGTCGACCATTCCGAGGGATGCCAAAAACCATACAACGAGACTTCCAGGGTATCGATACCGCCAGACGTTTTGCTAGCGAAATGACGAATAGAGACCCCCGTGTTACATATGTCGGGGGTCGTGATTGATTCACCGATCGCCAATTGCGATTCATGGCGTAGCGGTTCGCTGCGGTGCAGTGGCTCCTCGCAAACCGCTTCGCCATTTTCTTTTGAGAGCAGGACAGAAGGACGTTTTAAATCGTCGTCAGCCGCTGAATTTCCATGTAAATCACGGCAATCCCCAACGTCCGATAATGTTTCTTATGTTCGGTTGTGGGTCCTTGTTTTAAGCCATTTCCCGCGTTTTGTCCGAAAACTGGCTATTCCCAGTGTTAACTGCCATCGGCCCACTATCCTCCACTGAGCCACACCTCACCTGAGCCAAGTTTTTGCATGGTCCTGCCGTTGCCCATTCCAGCCGGGACTCTAGTGCGCACGAATGAGTCTAAGGTGATATTCAACTGTCGGGAAACACGGATTCGTCGTTATGGATTCGTCATTGCGGAAAATTGAATTTCAATTTGCAAAACTAACGTCGCGTGCCGTCACCGGTGCCGGAATTATTTTGCAGTGCATTGTCGAACTGGGTCTTCCAACGATTCCCAAACTCATCCAACAACCCCTTGGTATCCACATTCAGATTGATGCCCGGTGCGATTTCATTGCCCGCACCGGTGGGTGGAGGACTCGTTTGAAAACTTCCGAAGAATCCCGAGTTCGGGTTGGCGGGCGTCTCACCGGCAGGGATAAAAGTCCCGAGCCATCCCTGTTGGTCTCCTGGTTGTTCCGGTGGTAGGGGTTCGGCCATTTTATTATTGAACTTGGAAACGAGGGGGTCCAAAATTTCATGGATCTCCGGTGGGACAAGTGTGTTCAATTGATTGATGGATTTGGAGATGAAACCTCCGGAACGACTGAGGACGACTTGGCGGCGAATGCCGTCACCCAACAGCGTCACGGCGAACAAGGTAATTAACATGCAGAGCAACGCTCCCTTGATCGCCCCCAACAACGCTCCCGCTTGCGCATCAAAACTCTTCAATTGAACGCGTTTGATCGTCTCGCGAATGTAGCCATAAGCAATCCAAATCACCAGGCTGGTACCGACATACAAGATCAACATACATAGGAAGGGGGCCCATGGTTCATCAATATTGAGCAAGGCCATCAACGGCGCCTTGAATCGCAACGCGACAAAATAGCTGACGACCAACGCAGCTAACGATGCGATTTGCCAGGAAAGGCCTTTCCAAAGTCCAAAGAGGATCGCACCTCCAAACACCAGGAGCATCAAAATGTCATACGCAGTCATGAAGGCGAACTCGGAGAAAATGAAACCAATGCGAGACGCATCTATCGAGATGAAAACGGTTCGAAATTAGAACGCATATCTTCAAGCCACTCAAGATTAAAGAAGAACAAGGCAGGGGGGTGCTAGCGGGTGAATTGCTATTTCAGATCCCCTGTTCTTCATTCAATATGATCAGAGCGGATTGAACCAAGGAACATAGGTTACGTATCAGGTTGCGCCGTGGTTCGGCGGGGCCCCCCTGCCCCTGTTCGATCAATCGATTTGGCTTGAAACGCCTTTTTATCAGGGCTCAATTTCAGAACATGCAAGAATTTGATAGTTGCTCTTTTTCCCAAGTGTTACGAATTGTGCTCTCAATCTGAACAAAAAACTAAACTGTGCCTCTCCGGTTGGGGTGTAGGGATTGTGGATTCGTGGCTGACTTTAAAACACATATCACCACCAGTACAGTCTTGGGCGTTGCCTATGCCTCTGCCGGTCATTTTATGTACGAAGTCTCCATCCCGCATGCTTTGGTGGCGGGAGTTTTGTGCAGCGTCGCTGGCATGCTGCCGGATTTGGATAGTGACTCCGGTGTACCGATCCGAGAAATGCTCAGCTTTGTGGCCGTCGTGGTCCCGATGTTGATGTTGAGACGTTTTAATTACTATGGTTGGTCCCCGGAAACAATGGTTTTTGTGGCGGGACTGATGTACATCGGAATTCGTTTTGGTCTGGGGTCTATTTTTCGTCGATTTACCAAACATCGAGGTATGTGGCACAGCATCCCTGCTGCGATCATTGCCGGATTGATTACATACTTGTTGTGTTTGTCCCCGGAACTGGGAGTTCGATTGTTTAAGTCGTGGGCAGTGGTCCTTGGGTTCATCTCGCATCTGATGTTGGATGAAATTTACTCCGTCGATCTCAGCGGCCGCAGAGTTCGTCTCAAAAGCTCATCGGGGACGGCGATGAAGTTCTATGGACAAAACAGCTTCGCCAATATCACGGCCTACACGGGAATGCTATTTTTTGCATTTTTAGTTTTCCAAGACCGTTGCCCGGAGAACTTCAAAGACTTGCCTTATGGAATCGATCTCACGCGAATTCGAGAAAAGATCGAAGAGACAGCCCAGAAACCAAGAATATTCAAGTGATGCCCCGTTTAATAACGGGCCTCCGATTCTTAAGTGTGCACGGATCAAGCGAACGTTAGGACCGTTCGGTAAATAAATGTCAGCCTTAGCTCCCCTAACGATCAGAAAAAAAACGCTGCTTTCGTGGAACGTAATGCGACAGTCAAATTCCGGATGATACTTAGAACCGATCTCAGAACTTATCAGCCGCGGGGCACTAGCCCCCGGTTTATTTTGTCGAACCGGACGCTAGCGCGTTTCGGCTGATGATTCCGATCCGTTTTGGGATCGGCTCTTAGTCCCTCCATTAGGATTCCGTCGGGCCGTGAGTTAAAATAATTTTTGCGAGTCAAGTAAAATCGTTACTGGGCCATCGTTAACCAAAGCGACTTGCATGTCGGCCTGAAACACACCGGTGGCTACCCCCCTACCCTGCCCCTGAGCTTGCCTCACAAAATAGTCGTACAGCTCGCGGCCTCGCTCCGCTGTGGCTGCCGCGATGAAACTGGGGCGACGTCCCTTTCGAGCATCTCCCCACAGCGTAAATTGACTTACGATTAACAACTCGCCCCCGATGTCATCGAGGCCCAAGTTCATTTTGCCGTCGGCATCGTCAAAGATACGCAGACCACAGATTTTTTCGAGCAAGTAATCCGCATCCCTTTCGGTATCCGCTTGCCCGACTCCCAAAAACACGACCACGCCACGGGCGATCGCACCTACCACTTCGCCATCAATGGAAACAGAAGCTGCCCCACTACGTTGTACGACGGCTCGCATAATCAAGGTCACTCACGGAAAAATAAAGAGACAAAAACAGCCGGACCGCCTTCAGGAAATTCGAAGGCCTTAACGCACTCAACAGAGCGGAGTAAACTGATCTCAGGCTGAGACCGCGGGAAAATGCCACAGTCAGGCAGCCAACGAGCACACCACTCCCTCGGGCAAATCGCAGCACATTATATTGATGGACAGGAAAACAATGAACAAGCCGTTGTTGGGAATTACGATGGGTGACCCCGCGGGTGTGGGTCCAGAAGTTATCGCCGGTAGTTGGCTCGTTCCTCAAGCCGAGGGCTTGAGTCGTCGTTTTGTCATTGGCAGCTCGAGTGTCATGCAAGCGGCCGTTGAGTTGCTTGGCCTCCCCATTTACGTGGACTCCATCAGTCGGCTCGATCAAATGGAACTGGCCCCCGACCGTATGCCCGTTTTGGAAATTCAAACGCGTTGCGAATCTGTCCTGCGTTGCCAAGTTTCAGCCGTTGCCGGTCGGGCAGCCGTCGAAGCGGTCACAACAGCCACGCGTATGGCATTGACGGGTGAGATCGATGGAATCGTTACCGCTCCATTAAACAAAGCTGCCATTCACGCGGCGGGCATCAATCTCCCCGGGCATACAGAAATGCTGGCACAGCAATGTGGCGTTTCTAATGTTGCCATGATGTTGTACCTGCCCACACGCCGAGACGTTTCCAGTTCATCCGTAGATGACACGACGGGAAACCAGGATATTGGATTGGGTGTCGTCCACGTAACATTACATACAGCCTTGAGGAATATTTTCACGGAACTCAGTATTCAAGGCATTGTCGATCGGTGTCACTTGGCCACACGATTCACGCGCGCCATGCTTGAGGCCGCGGGTTTAACGCGGTTGCCCAGGGTTGGCGTGGCGGCACTGAATCCTCATGGTGGCGAAGGAGGACTGTTTGGCCGGGAGGAAATCGAGTTGATTGGTCCTGCGGTGAAAATCGCACAAGATGAGGGCTGCCCGGTGATGGGGCCCCTGCCCTGCGATACTTTAATGCATCGTGCGGCGGGTGGAGAATTCGATTCGGTCGTTGCCATGTATCATGATCAGGGGCATATCGCGTTGAAACTGCTGGGCCTGCAACGGGCCGTAAACATCACCTTGGGGCTCCCCATTGTCCGCACGAGTGTGGCGCATGGCACGGCCTTTGATATCGCCTGGAAAGCCCGCGCGCAATCGGGCAGCATGGTGGAAGCGATCACGGTGGCCGCAAAATTGTCTCGTCATCGCCAGTTACTGATCTGGAAATAACTTGTTTCGCCACACCAGGTGGGACCCCGGCGACCCCGGCATTATTTAATTATCGGTTGGTAAAAAAACATCTTGATTCGGTTAAGGTAATCTTCTGTCACGTCTTCTGGAGCGTAACCTTCGGCTGAAATCCGAAACCAATCGGCAGCAAACGGCTCGACGATAGCCAGACTTCGTACGTTTATGGCAAACATCGCCCGTCGGCCCGACTCCCCCCCCCTGCCCTCTCGTTGCTCTTTGAAAAAAACGATCTGGTAGGGAAAGTAAGGCAAGTCGCCCTCTTGGGCAAATGTCACTTCCACGTAATGGGGCAACTGCTGAGGGAATCGCTCCCAATGGATAGGCTCGTCCAGCCATTGGGGGTCGATTTGATCTCGCAACAACTGATGCAACGTTTCGCGTTTCCATGTCCCCCTGACCTTGACCGTCTCCATCCGCCCCGGCCCCTCTTTCGCGCGTGAGTTGGCCTCGTTCACAATCTGAAAATCAAACGAGCCGGAAAGTTGCTCCAAAAACGGCACGAAACCGCCAGTTCCAAACCAGCCCTGAATTGCAGGAATCGTCGCGACGGTCGGCGGTTCCAATCGCGTGATTTCGATTAAGTCGGCATATTTAAAGGACCTAAAATCATTTGCCGTTTCGACGATGTAATAAAATCGTCCATCAAATGCCTGTGTCACCGTGAGTTCACCTTCTCCCACGGCAATATCAAACCGAGCCATCGGCGTCCCCTGCCCTGCCTGGGTGTACCTGCCGGTCATTGAAAATGACTCATGGAACATTTCGATTGCGAGGGCAATTTCCGCTTGCAATGGAGGCGATTGACGCAATTGCTGGATCGTTTCCAGGAAAATACCTTCGGCTGAAAATGCCTGAGCATTCACGGGAGAAGCTTGGCTGGCGAATTGAGTGGCAACTTGTAATGATTTTTCTGATTGTGGAAGGAGCGGGGATTGTGATGGCGAATGGTCACCGTTTTTCCATGTCCAAATTGCAAATCCGGCAGCTAGCAGGAGGATCGCCAACGGTAATTCGGTCTTCATGGAAGGGATGTGCCGATTTTTCCAAAGATTCTCGTAATGCAGCGCCGAAACAATAGAACGACCAACCACGCGTAACGTGCGCGTCGAAGTTGTCAGTTCGCGCTACCCGATGACCCATCTGTCGGATCAAGCTGATTTGGCATTCTAGGAACGCCAACCAGTCAGGTCCATGGCAGTTTATATCGCTAGGTAGTTTCGAATCGCAGCTTCGCACGTGATTGAACGGCAGGAAATTGGTCACTGCCAACATTTGCAATTCCACATATTTGGAAACGCAACGCTCAAACTGCATTAGGGGGGATTCTAATGATTTTTCGATTTTCGACGGGCTTGACCGTGCTGGCATTAACTGCCGTAGCCTCGGGTTTCCAAGGCCCAATGCACCGCACAGGCATACCTGTTAGCCACAATTTGCCACCAGCTCAAATGCTTATGGAGCCTGGCCCCGGGGTCGGTGGTCCCGGCCCAGGTGTTCTTTCGCCCGCCTCGTACATGGGCGCCGGAATGAACCAAGCCAATTGTTATGGTGGTCCTGGAGCCGGGTATGGTGGAATGCCTGCCGGCTATGGTCCAGCACCTGCAATTCAAGTTTTGTTTGACAAGCCGTTGGGCATGATGGTGAATTGGGACGTCACTGGCCTTGGCCAATACGACTCGGCTCCCTTGGTTGTTCCCGGCCGACAAAACTTCATGCATGGAGCCATATATCGCCTGCGAGTTTCCGCGATCGAAGGCCGTCCTGATTTGGAACTTTATCCAACTCTGGAAATTGGT
>JBGSIY010000277.1:0-4608 GCA_041742275.1 Pirellulaceae bacterium
AGAAAGGGACACATAGAACCTATCCCAGAACCTATTAGCCGTGGGGCACTAGCCTCCGGTTTAATCGGTCGAACCGGACGCTAGCGCGTTTCGGCTGATGATTCCAATCACTTCTGGGATCGACTCTTAGCCACATTCTGACAGATCGGCGCCTTTTATCTAGAATATTTCCCGTGCCTTTGATACCGATATTTTACTAGCTGGCCGTGTCGTCACCCTTGCGGCCGATCAACCTCGGTGCGAACCGACGAATCTAGGCGAGCTAATGCGGAAACGGTCATCAGGATTTCTGGAACGGTATCCAGGATCAACCGCTCAAGGCCCCGAATTTTCCCTTCCGTGATTTTTTTGTTTCGCTGTTCAGCGGCATCGAAAATCAAACGAACGATATGGGCTGCAGTGACAAGGACGACACAAACTCAGTTCCGCTGCGACGCTTGATTTCGAAAGGTCGCGGGGGTTACCAAAAAAGACGTCTTGAATTGACGCGTAAATGCACTTTGGTCAGAGAACCCGCTGCGGCTGGCAATTTCAGCCAATGAACATTCCGAATGGGATAATAACGTCGAGGCCTTCTCTAATCTCGATTTCATAATGTACTTTTTGGTCGATAGTCGGAAGACTTTTTTCATGCGTCGGTCCAACTGTTCAACGGAGAGATTGACAAGGCCCGCTAACTGTTCAACACGCAATGGCTGTTCCAAGTTGTGTCGAATGTAATCGACGACTTGCGTCAAGTTCGAAAGCTCGAGTTCACTGTCATTGGGCGTATGCAAGTCTTGGGATATCCCCACCAATCCGACAATCTGCCCCGCACTGTCTTTCAACGGGAACTTGCTGGCCAAATACCAACCCACGCTTCCGTCCGAATTGGTGATTTGCTCCAACTGATCAATCACCGCTTGCCCCTCACGGAAAACGTCACGATCCTGCGCATCGTAACCGGCGGCTAATTCTGAAGAAAAATAATCGCTTGCCCGTCGCCCGATCATCTGAGCCCGCGAAGCGGCCCCGGCACGGATCACAAACGCCGTATTGACGGATTCATAGACGCATTCCAGGTTTTTGACACAAAACACCACATCCGCCAAGGGTTCAAATAACATCGCCAAAAACTCAATCGACTGACCGTTTTGTAAATTCATGAGTTTTGATTGGTTAATGATGATGCTGTGTGAACAGTCCGACACTCGCCCCGGAGCAAATCAACTTGGCAATCCAAGTCATTTTTTTGGTTCGGGCGTTGCCGAAGATCATTTATTGTCGATAATAAAGCTCGGAATGAAAAGTCCTACTAGACGCGACGTTTTTAACACAATTTTGGCCGTCAACCGGAGATAGCTCATGGCCCGCATCCAAGTTCCAGACGAAAACCGAGAGATTACCGAAGTCGCTGAGATGCGAGAGTTCCTCAAACCATTTGGAATTTGGTATGAAAAATGGGACGTGGATGGACGCATCGGCCCCGATGCCTCGGACGAAGAAATCCTGAGCGCCTACGCTCCCGAGATTGAACGCCTGAAGGCCGAAGGGGGTTTTGTCACGGCGGACGTGATCAACGTCAAACCCACCACGCCCGGCCTGGACGCCATGCTGAATAAATTCAACAAAGAGCACACGCACAGCGAAGACGAAATCCGCTTCACCGTCTATGGAAGTGGTGTTTTTCACATCAATCCCTCCAATGGCCCCGTGTTTAGTATCACCGTCGAATCCGGCGACTTGGTGAACGTTCCCAACGGAACGCAACACTGGTTCAACCTGTGCAATGACAAAACAATCCGCTGCATTCGGCTGTTTGAAGACATGTCGGGCTGGACGCCGAGCTATGTGGAACAAGGGATCGATGGCAATTACGCCCCCCTCTGCCTGGGGCCCAGTTATTTGAATCAAGCAAACAGATCATCTGAGGAGAACGCAACTCCCAACGTCTTCAATCTTGACAACTAAAATTGGGAAGAGCGCTCAGCATCGTTGGCATGGTGCTGATGCGGCTCTGGTGAGAATGTGCTCCTGATGTGGCGATGATCATCCAGCGATTCGATACCGGCAACACAACGATTTTCTTTCGCAACTTCGCGGATATGGGAATCAGATTCGATCCGGAAATGTGAGATGCTCGCCCACTTTTTTAGTTTCTCGTTTCAGTGCCAATTTTCCGGCGACGTTTATTCAAGGGCTATTACCTGGCGACGATTACCGGAGACCGATTTTTACTGTGGCCGTTCACACTCCGGTTGTGTCGTAATCCGGAACTGCAAATTTTCGCAGTGCAACGTTCGACGCGGTTCCCAATTTGATATTTAAATTTGAGAACTGACACGCTGCGGCCGCTGGGGATGTGGATGGTTACTTTTTTTGAGGCTCGATTGGAGTTACTGGGGACGCCTGGCTTCATGGGATGCCGTATTATCGAGAGGCGACTGACTTTTTATAGGTTTCATGGTTTGAAAAAATTTAGGTGACGATTTGTTTTCCTCCACGGCTCACGGGATACTTTTGGATATTGAGGGCACAACCTCGTCAATCAAATTTGTAGTCGACGAAATGTTCTCCTTCGTGCGGCGGCAGTTGGTCGAGTTTCTGAAAGCTCACTGCGAAGATACGGGTCTGCCCAATCTATTGACTCAAATCGTGGCAGAAGCAAAAGAACGGGGCTTCTCTGAATCCACGCAGCAGCCCCTCACGGAATCGGCCAGTCAGGCAGTTCATTTTCTGATGGACCAAGATGCGAAGGTTACGGGACTCAAGCAGCTGCAAGGATTGATTTGGGAAAACGGTTTTCGTTCGGGGCAATTGATCGCCCACGTCTACGAGGATGTGGTGCCTCAGCTGGAACTCTGGTCATCGCGTTCCAAAGGAATGCGCATTTATTCTTCGGGGAGTATTGCCGCACAAAAGTTGTTTTTTGGACACACCCTGCACGGCGACCTATTGGGCTTCTTTCAAGCTCATTATGACACGACCATCGGAAGCAAACGAGAGCAGGCAAGCTATTCCACCATCGCTCGTGATTGGGGACTGGAGCCCCGACAGATCGCGTTCATTAGCGATGTGGTCGAAGAACTGATCGCAGCAGACACCGCTGGAATGGAGACTTTTCTGAGTGTTCGTCCGGGCAACCCACCTCAAGGATCCGGTCATGGTTTTCGTGAAATTCAATCGTTCGCCGAAATCGAATTCGAATAATCAATCGTTGGCATTTAGGCGATAAAAAGACTTGTTCTTACCCTTCGCCGTAAAATTCGCGAGAGTTCCTGCAAGCGAAAACGAAAATGGAAGCCTGAACACAGCGAATTGAATTCAATAAAACAACTTGCAAATCGCTTAAATTGAATTCAGATTGGTAAGAAAATGGCGGTACGAAGATTACAACACTCAATTTTCTTACCTCCATCTTCTTACCAAATACTTACTGAGCCTGAGTTTGAGATATTCGTACTCAACCGAAAAAATCAGGCAGCTCCCAGTTGTAGTAAACGCCCTAAGTCTCTTGGGGGCATCCAATAAATCTCGTTGTTGTTGTCAGCGTCGAAAATTCAAGACAGCAATCACTTTAGCTGACTATTGAACCTGGCCTTGGGCACTCGATAGGGTCTAGTGAGCAATCCGGGCTTCCCCCGAGTCGAGCTTGCTATGCCAACGGGTCGAAACGTAAAACGAGCCCCCTCCGAGTTCACCTCGGTTGAGCTTAGGATTCACCACTACAGGGAGGAGACCGAACCACTCCCCCTTCAACCGAGTTTATCTCGGTTGGAGGGTGACTTTCTAAATTTCCATTAAATTCCCGGAAGAGCCATTTCAATAAAACAACTTGCTGATCGCTTAAAATGAATCCAGAAGGCGACCAGCCCCCCGGCAATTGTGATCTCGCGTTTGACAACGACGATGGGAATTCGTACCGTGTCTCGTTTTGACGATTAGCGGGACGGCGGAAGCCGAGGTGCAAGCGGCTTCTGTTAAAATATGAGGTTAAAGCGTTTTTTGAGCTCGCCTGTTTCGTTTTTTGGCTCAATGTGATAGCAAAACCTATTCCCTTTCCGGCCATCAACCTTTATTTTTCTTTTCAGCGAACCATTTAAAAAATCAACGCGTATGAGATTTCCCCTCGCGTCCCTCGTTCTTCCATTTGTAGGAACGGGGGCGTTTAAGAGTGGTTTTCTCTCACGACAAAAATGGCAATGTGAGTTGCTGGAAATGCCAAGTGCAGCCTTTGAGTTGCCTGGCACGGCGGGCAACGTACAAAGCCACACTTTGTGACGTTGTGACGTTTAAAACTGCGACGTTGAAAACTGTGACAATTGAGGCTGTGAAGCTTAAGATTTTTTGATTGCGTTTGCCGCACTCCATGAAGGAGTTCGTTTCGATTCCCTCGGCCTTTGGCAGGATGTTTGATCGGGGCGTTCATTTTCCTTTTACATGAGAACTGCGATGAACCGTACAGCGTTTCGGCTGTTACTTTTTTCCGGATTGACGTTACTATCAACCGCGATCAGTTTCGGCCAAAGTGGGACTGCCAAGTTTGATGTGCCGGCCATGCTGGAGGCACACCCCATCATCAATGATTGCGTTTTGCCCAGCGACGACCCCTACGAGCAGTTGATCGAG
>JBGSIY010000278.1:0-8849 GCA_041742275.1 Pirellulaceae bacterium
GGCATCTTCGGTTTCCAAGGCGAACCCGAGGGTCCATTGTCCCTTTTGCTTTTGTTTGCCCAATGTGGCGACGATATCCGATGTCTCAATGAGCTTGAGTTCCAAAGGCTCCCCGGTTTTGCGCAGTTTGTGATGGGCGACCTCCGTCGGCCGGTAGTCGCACGGTGCCGCGGCACCGATCAAGCCGTCGCAGTCTGGGAATTCTCGCAAACAGGCGGCAAGCATTTCTTCCGTGGTCTCGACTTCAACCAGTCGAATTGCGGCGGGGTAATCGACTTTGACTGGCCCGGAAACCAACACAACCTGGTGACCCGCATTCAAACAGGCCTGAGTTAATTCTCGACCCATCGTGCCACTGGAGGCATTGCTAATGAAACGGACAGGATCGAGATACTGACGCGTGGGTCCGGAGGTGATGAGTATCTTCATTGATCCATTGAATCTTGTATGTTCCGTATCGACCTAAACAATTGTTTACCAGTCCTGTCTTGTTTACCTGTCGTGTCTTGATTGAGCGTGTTTTGACGCGAACCACGATTGCTTATGCTTCCCACCGAATCGATTGCGTAGGACAATACAAACAAGTGTCAGCATAAGCTGCTTCCATCCCACAGAGCCCACGACAAGTGACCGTCGTTACGAATGCAGTCCGAGTATTTTCAAGATCTCTTCGGCAATCGTCTGAGGTTCGGTCATTCGCCCCACTCCTTGAGCGCGACAACTCAACCATCCTTGTGCGGGCCCAATCATTTGAACTCCGTCGCATTTCAACTGTTCCACATTCCGTTGCACAGCAGCCTTGTCCCACATTTCGCAATTCATGGCCGGTGCCATCAGAATAGGGCCAGTTCGCGAAAGAAACAGTGTGCTGAGCAAATCATCAGCCAACCCCTGAGCCGCCTTGGACAAAAAGTTGGCCGTGGCGGGCGCGACACACATCAACTTTGTCCGCCGCCCCAATTCGATGTGAGCTCCCAAGGGAAAGCGAGGATCGAATAAATCCATGACCGGCGGACGACCTGTCAAGGCAGTGAACGACGCCGGTCCGATGAATGACAAAGACGATGCCGTCATCACGACATGGACATCAACGCCCCTTTGCACCAAATAGCTTACCAACGATGCCGTTTTGTAAGCCGCAACACCACCACAGACACCGATTACGATTTCTGATTCCGACAACGCATTTCCCCGAAACGGATTAATTGAGTTGCAAACAACAGCCCTAAAACATTTTTGACCAACAACCGCGCATCCATATTTTGAGCAAACAAACAGTCAGGGTCTTTTCCATCGCCGATGCGCCTAAGCCAGACAAAACAAATCCTTGAAGCAACAAAGTGGCTCCAAGGATATTAGTATTTTAATCTGTTTTTTGTCTCTCAGCGGTCGCATCAAACCCAATCACAAATTTCAGATCCGGTCGTGCCGCAAGGTGGCTATAATCGGCATCCAAATTTCTCGATCAATGGGGCAAACAAACAGGACGCCGGTCAAAAACGCAATAAAGCCGCAAACGTGAAACGACCGCAAACGCGATTTGCCTCGCGGCGAAATCGGCTCTCAAATTTGGACTACAGATCGTCTAAATCCAATTCAGGTGTATCGATGAAGTCGGGGGAATCGCTCAACCGCACTGTATTCGTGGTATCCAGGAAAATTTTGTCTTGTTCGATTTCCTGAAGCACAATCGCCATTTTATCGGTCAATTGCGTGTGGATCAGCGGTCGGGCGCCGCGGTTCAATTGAACCAATCGTTTTTGGATCAATGTTGATAACTTAAAACGGCCGCCAACTTTGCGAACAATCGATTCTTCTTTTAGTTCTTCGTACATTCAGCTTTATCTCGATACGTTTCCAAAATTTGACAAATCTCCTTCACGGTCATGTCAACTTTCGAATTGACGACCGTGTGACGATACCAGTTAGCCGAAGCCAATTCGTCCCGGGCAACTTCCAAGCGGCGGGCGATGGCCGCTTCGTTTTCTGAGTGGCGTCCCCGCAATCGACGCTCCAATTCGGCCATACTGCCAGGATGGACAAACAAGGTAATCGCATCGGGAAACCGTTGGGTGACCTTTTGGGCACCGTGCACGTCAATCTCTAAGAGTACCCACTTTCCCGCTTTTAGACCAGTGGTAACGGGTTCCCAAAGGGTCCCGTACCACACGCCTTGACCAAAAACCTCGAAACATTCGAGAAATTCGTTATTCTCCCTACGCCTTTGGAACTCGGCGTCATCCACAAACCAGTAATGGACACCGTCCATTTCTCCCGGGCGGGGGGATCGCGTTGTAGCCGAAATGCTCATTTCGATCGGGATCTGGCAAACTTGGCGCAGTTGCCCCACGACCGTAGATTTCCCGACTCCAGACGGTCCCGAAATAATGATCAACTTACCTTGTGCGAATTTCATTGCCGCCACCGGTTACTCGATATTCTGAACCATTTCCCGCATTCTTTCGATCGTCGTTTTCATTTCGACGACATGTCCGGCAACCAATGCGTCACCACATTTGGAGCCGATCGTGTTGGTTTCTCGCAGCATTTCTTGCACTACAAAATCCAGTTTGCGACCATTGCTTTCCGGGCCACGCATGGTTTCCTGGAAGAGATTCAAGTGGCTTTTCAAACGCACGGTTTCTTCCGCCACATCCGCTCGTTCGGAAAAAATTCCGATTTCGCGAATTAAATCTCCCGGTTGGATGTTAATATCAAACCTCTCCAATAGTGCATTGATCCGGTCTGTCAAACGGGCACCAAAAAATTCCACAATTTGCGGTGCTTTGGCTTCGATGCTCGCGACGCACTGTATCAGTAATTGCAGATTCTCCTCCAAGTTTCTCTGCATGGCCTCGCCTTCCTGCGCCCTCATTGCGTTCAATTGTCGCAGGGCTTCGTCCAAAGCGGTTTGAATCACCGGCCAAATTTCTTCTGAATCCTCAGGAGAACTGGTTTCGACAATCACGCCGGGCAGGTTCAACAAGGTATCCAGCGAGGCAGGTGCCCCATTCCATTGAATCTGTTCGATTTGCTGGCGATAGGCTGCTAGGGCAACAGCGTTGACTTGGTAACTACTGGCGTCCCAATTTCTCTGCAATCGAATGCGGACATTGACAGTGCCTCGTATCAAGCTTTTACGAATGGCATCCTCGGCAAAGGATTGAATGGCCACTGGCAAATCGGAGTTCATGGCCACTTTTAGAAAGCGGTTATTGACCGTGCGGATTTCAACCGAAGCGGTGAGACGTTTATCTTCAACGGTTGCCTGGCCGTGGCCAGTCATGCTGTTCAACAATGTTTTCGAACTCCGTCCGGAATCGTGGCTTAGTATTGGTTAATGAGCGGCCACGTGGGAATTACGAGTTACCGTCACCCGCCTGGTTGTCATTGGTCGCACCGCCGCCGTCCCCTGCTCCATCGGTTCCACCGGCCCCGGCTTCACACGCCCCGGTTCCATCGGATGTCGCGTCCGCATCGGCGCTGCCTGTCGTTTGTGCTCCATCGGCTGCCGCTCCCTCGCCCGCTTCCACGGGAGGAGTCAAAGCAGGGTCCGCCTCATTGATCGTTTCTCCAGGCAACAAAATGTCGGAAGAATTATCGGCTCCCGTCCCGTCGGATCCGGCTGGAGTTCCCGTATCTTCCCCAGTGGCACCTGTCATGCTGCCTTGTACATCCGCAGGGGGTCGCTCTCCCGTTTCACGAATGGGAGGACGATTAAAGAAACTGATCGTCAACATCGACAACATGATCCAAATGACAGCCGTCACGACTGTGATTTTTGTGAACACGTCACCGGTTTTGGAACCGAAAGCACTTTGACCTCCGGCACCTCCCAACGCTCCCGTTAGTCCGCCACCTCGACCTCGCTGCACGAGGATGAGTAAGATCATGAAGGCTGAGGTTAAAACCAAGAGCAGCCACAACAGCGTCAAACCAATTGATTCAAGATTCATTTCAATCTATTTCCAAAGTCACGTTCAGTTTTTTTCTGTCGGCCAACGCCTAGTTAGCCGCAGCAATGATCTGCAAAAATTCGTCCGCCTTCAGGGAGGCCCCACCGACCAAGGCCCCATCAATATCCGGCTGGGTCAAGAGCTCAACAGCATTACTTCCCTTGACACTTCCGCCGTATAGAATGCGTACCGCTTGCGAAAGTGCCGCATTGTAGCGGTTTTCGAGCCATTTGCGAAGGTCACCATGAACCTCTTGAGCCTGGGCCGGAGATGCCGTTTTGCCGGTCCCAATTGCCCAGACCGGTTCATAGGCCAAAATCACTCTCCGAGCCATTTCCTCAGAAACGCCCAAAAAAGCACCTTGGCATTGACGCTGCACGACTTCCAAGGTCTGCCCGCTCTCCCTTTCCTCCAAAGTCTCGCCGACACAAACGATCGGAATTAAAGTGGATCCCAAAACGGCCAATAGCTTCTGATTAATCGCTGGGTCAGTTTCCCCCATCATTTGTCGGCGTTCGCTGTGCCCTAAAATCACATGACTGGCCCCGCAATCCAAGCACATCGGAATGCTGATCTCACCCGTCAATGCTCCATTGGGGGACGCCGAGACGTTTTGAGCTCCTGTCCCCAATGTCGATCCGTCTAACGCCCGAGCGACTTGAGCTAAATAAACAAAAGGGGGGCAGAGGACCACGTCCGCATTCGCCCCGGAAACCCCGGCCCGAACTGCCGCCCCCAACGACGTTGCCTCGGCTCCGTTCAAATTCATTTTCCAATTGCCCGCAATCAACGGTCGTCTCATGGCTCTGTTCCCCTCGACTCAAATTCTTGGACACTTCAATCGGTAATCGATCAATTTTTGCTAGCGGCACATCATAACCCATTTTTTCTTTCCCGTCATCGTCATCTCCACGTATTCGAATAGGGGGCGTAGCGCGGGTTCCTGGGCTACAGGCGGGTAGTTGATATGGATGGCGCGACCGCGAATCGCCATCCCGATTTTTGTTATGCTTAGTTTCTATCACTACCCCAGGTTATAAAAATGCCAGCAGAAAAATCGGATGCGATCGTCATCAGAGTGACAGAATTCAGCGAAACTAGCTGCGTGATGACCCTTTTCACTCGCGACTTTGGCAAGATCACGGGGTTGGCCAAAGGTGCTAGGCGCCGGAAAAGTCCTTTCGAGTCTGCCCTTGACGTCCTCTCGGTAATTCGCGTAGTGTTCCTCCACAAAAATACCGAAGCGATGGACCTGTTAACCGAAGCTAAATTGGAACGCCGATTTCGCTCGGCCAGCACCGACTGGGATCGTTTAAACTGTGCCTATTATGTGGCTGAATTGTTGAACATCCTGACCGGTAACAGCGACTCGCAACCGGAGATTTTTCGATTGGCCGATCAAGCGATCTTGGATTTGGACCGCGGACCGACCTCTCCTTTTTTGACATTGGCTCGATTTGAATTTCAACTTTTGCAACATTTGGGGCATGCCCCGATGCTGGAAAACTGTGTGAGTTGTGGCTCACAAATCCCGTTGGAGGACCGAAAATATTTTGGTGTTTTGGCAGGAGGTTTGTATTGTGCACTCTGTCGATCAGGAAAGACGAGCGTGGTGACGCTCAGCCCTGAGGCCTGGGTGTTGTTGACAGAATTATCACAGGAACAATCGCAGTGGGAACAACCGGAAGCAATGGAAAACGGTGAAAGTGTTTGCGAAAATCTTGAACCCTTTGCCACCGTCAGTCGTAACCGATCCCCCGGCACTCGACTGTCCCAGAGCCTCGTGGCCTTGCCCGAAGTTCGCGAAACCATGAATCAATTTGTTGCCCATTTGACAGGAAAACGACCGCGATTGCAGGCATTTTTGAAACTACCGCCAGCGAAACATTGACCCGCCTATTTTTTGGGCCAAGAATTTTTACAACCAGAAACGACATGGATGTCGCTCGTGAAAACTAAAATGAAATCATTGCACCTCTCTGGCCCCGTCGGTCGACTTGCGCGGACAGGGAGTTTGATATTTTTGTCTGTCCTGTTTGTTGGATGCCAAAGTGGGCCGTTCAGTCGATCTTCTTCCGATGGAACATCACGCGGTCTGCTGGGACTGAAAAAGAAACAGGACAACGCGCTCAAGGCCGACGACATTCTCGATCCCCTGGGCGAACGCAATTACAACCGAATTTTGCCTCAGGACTTGGCCCCCAGCCAATTGGGCACGACTCTAAAGACACGTTGGTCGAAAACGAACCAACCAGAAAAAGCGACGGACGCGTTCAACGAAGGCCAAGGCCTTTATGCTCAAGCGCTGGTGATCAAAGAAGCCAATCCCGATGGCGATGAACATTTGAAAGACTTTGAAGCGGCCGCTAAACAATTTCGCATTGCGTCCAGCTCCTGGAAAGATTCGGCTCTCGAACAGGATGCCTTGTTCTACGAAGGCGAATCGTTGTTTTTCGCCAATCGCTATGTCCAATCGAATCGGGCTTTTGAAAAATTGATCTCGCTGTACTCCGGAACCCGCTATCTCGACAAAGCCGAGGCGAGACGTTTTGCAATCGCTCAATATTGGCTGGGAGTTGCCCGAGACCAGAAAACGGCGATGGTGCGAATCCCCTACCCCAAACCAGCCCACCCGGCTTGGAACCTTGCCAGCGAAGCGAGACGAATTTTAAACCGCATTCGTATTGACGACCCCTCCGGCAAACTAGCCGACGATGCCACCATGGCCTTGGCAAATGCCTTCATGGAGGCAGAAATGTATCAGGAAGCGGCGGATACTTACGAAGACCTCCGCCGGACTTATCCCGGTACGCCGCACTTGTTTCAAGCTCATTTATTTGAATTGAAATCGCGAATGAGCTCGTATTACGGCGAAAGCTACGACCAAGAACCTTTGATCAAATCCGACCAACTTTTGCGACAGATCGTCCGACAATTCCCGGCAGAAGCGAAAAAAGAAGAAGCCTATTTGGCCCAAGAAGCAACGGCCATTCGGACGATGTTGGCTCAGCGCGATTATTCTCTCGGTGAATACTATGCCAAACGAGGTGAAAATCGTGCGGCAACCATCATGTTCGAACAGGTTGCCCAAAAGTATGGCGATACGGAATTGGGAATGCAGGTCAACGAACAGATCGCTGGCCTTTCCGATAAACCTGCTCTGCCACCCCAGCGAGCCCAATGGCTTGTTGACTTGATGCCCAAGTCCGAGGCCAGCAAACCGATGATTGCCACTGGAAACCAAGAGTCCATTTTTAGATAAGTGCCCTGACGGTGATTGTCACAAATATCAACTCGAAACCTCAGCCAACTTGTGCCGATCCCGCGGCGAAGGTGCATGACGACTTCCCAACAAAGCTGGGTCGACGATATTGTTTTTGGTGCTTGTGTCTATTGCTCACCGTCTCCGCCGGCTGCCGTGGCTACCACTTAGGAAATCAATATTCGTTTCGTAATGATATACGTACCGTCCACGTGGGAATGATTGACTCCGATTCGTACCGCCGCTTCAGCGGTCAACGCTTGACGGAAGCCATCATCAAAAACATCGAGAGCCGAACTCCGTTTGTGATCACCGAACCCGCTCTCGCGGACAGTTTTGTTCAAGGCCGCATCATGCGTGACACGAAACGTGTGGTCGGTGAGAATCGTTTTGGTGAGCCGCGTTCACTCGAATATGGTTGGCAAATTGAGGTGACGTGGGTCGACCGCGCCGGAGTCCCGTTGATGGCACGGCAAATCGTCAGAATCGACGACGACGTCAATTTCATCCCGGAGGGTGGCCAGTCACTGGGCTCGGCTGAACTTCAACTAGTCGAACGCCTCGCCCGCCAAATCGTCGGCCAAATGGAAAGCCCCTGGTAGCCCGAAAGTTTCCCATCCGCGAATGGGGATAAACCTATTGCCAAGAATCGTTTTGCGCAAAAAATCCCGCATCGTCCATCCCCCATGATGACAGAACCATTGACATCCGGTGCCGCAATATGATCGATGCCTTCGACAGTCACATAAGACGATAGTCACATAAGACGATAGTAAACCGCGACGACAGGAAATAGCCACGGACAGGAGTCCGTGGTCTGAGAGGCCCATGATCGTTTTTTGTCGCCCCCAAGACGACATTTGTTTTCAGGAATTTGCCTGCAAATTGGTTTAGTGGTCGTGGGCAGTTTCGTTAAAGTTGCCCGAATAGGGAGTGCCGCCGACCATTCCCGAAATGGAGCCCACATAATCTTGAACGACGCTCAGGCTCTCATGTTTGCCAATGAACCGGGAAGATTTGCCTGCCGAATCATCCGTTTGGGGACTGGCAGTTAAGGCGACTTGAAACGCCGGGTCAACAATGGCCAAAATCACTTCGGCGGCATCGATCGATAAGGCCGTTTTAGCGTCGTCGCCCAAAATGTATACGGTTGCTTCCTGTTTTTCGTGGTCGACGGTAAACTCCACATGATATTTTCCCCCGCCCCAATCGGCAATTACTCCGCCATGCGGGCCTGCGCCATGTTCGTGGCCTTCTTCGTGAACGGTGCCATCCGCCTGGGCCTGTTCACCGGAAGACGTTTTGCTGGCACCTTTTTCCGTCTCGGGTTTCGCGGAATCACAACCGACAGCAGCAGCAATAACGACGCTGCCAATGACAATCAGAGACAAAAATTGATAGAGTTTCATAGTATTTTCCTGTGTGCAAACGTGAACGCAACGAACCAATACCGGGCAACATGTCCGGTCACTAAATTTCCAACGACTTATCCCGATCTGCAATACGCGCAGCGTCTTTGCCGCTAAATCGCCAAAACAACCCGGGATGAATCAAAAACTCACAAAACGTTGAAGTAAAAAGCCCTCCCAAGATAACAGTGGCTACCGGATACAAGATTTCTCGACCCGGTT
>JBGSIY010000279.1:0-3080 GCA_041742275.1 Pirellulaceae bacterium
TGTAAAGAACGATTCACTGGAGGTTCCCTCTGGTGTGGAAGGGATTGTGATTGAAACGCCGGAGGGCACCAACATCGGTTTGATTTCCAGTTTGGCTATTTACGCCAGCGTGGATGCTTACGGATTTTTGGTCAGCCCTTATTATGAGGTGAGCAAGGGTAAAGTCACTGAGAACATTCGTTGGTTGCGTGCTGACGAGGAAACAAACGCTTACATTTGTCCGGCGGATACCCCTGTAGTCAATGGTACGCTCGAGGGGAGCAAGACCATGGGCGGCAATGTGTTGGCTCGTTATGAAGAAGATTTCGAGTTGGTGCCACCGGACCAGGTTGAGTTCATCGATATTGCCCCGAGTCAAATGGTGGGTGTCTCCGCTGGTTTGATTCCGTTTTTGGAGCATGACGACGCCAACCGTGCGTTGATGGGTTCCAACATGCAGCGCCAGGCGGTGCCGTTGTTGATCACCGAACCACCGATTGTGGGAACGGGAGTTGAGCGGGATGTTGCCCAAAACAGCAGCATGGTGATCCGAGCTCGTCGGGGTGGAAAAGTCACGTATGTCGACGCTCGTCGCATTGAAATTGGTGCGGATGTCTATGATTTGAAAAAGTTCGTAGGTTTGAATGAGCGGACCTGTTTGAACCAGAAGCCCGTCGTGGAATTGGGGCAGAAGGTGAACAAGGGAGACGTCTTGGCTGATGGAGCCGCCACATTCAAAGGCGAGTTGGCATTGGGACGTAACATTTTAGTTGGGTTCATGTCCTTCGATGGTTACAACTTCGAAGATGCGATTATTATCAGCGAAGAGCTGGTCAAACGAGACGTTTATACATCGATTCATATCGAAGAGTTTGATGTTGAGATTCGTGATACCAAATTAGGACCCGAGGAATTTACCCGAGACATCCCCAACGTGAGTGACAAAGCGTTGAAGAATCTGGATGAAACGGGCATTGTTCAAGTGGGAACCTTTGTGAAACCAGGCGACATCCTGGTGGGCAAGGTATCGCCAAAATCGAAAACTGAGTTGACTCCAGAAGAGAAGTTGCTGCATGCGATTTTCGGCCGGGCGGGCGAGGATGTAAAGAACGATTCACTGGAGGTTCCCTCTGGTGTGGAAGGGATTGTGATTGAAACGCAACGTTTCTCACGCCGTATGAGCTTGTCGGACGAAGAACGCAAGGTATTTGAAAAAGACCTGAAAGCGGCTGAGACCGAGGGCAATGAAGCGGTAGCCCATGCGTTCACAAGCATGATCGATGCCATGGAGAAGGTGATTGGCAAGGTCATGACCGACGACGACGGAACGCCGTTGACGCGCGATCAAAACCCTCGCTTCATCGCGGAAAAAGCTCAAGGTTTCCGACTGGCCAATGTGTTAGGGGCGATGCGTAGCGAAGACCGAATTGCCCAAGTCCAGCAACTGTACACGGAAATGTGGCCGGCCGTTGAGGCCGCTGTGGATCAACGGGATCGCCGCGTCAATAGTATGAAGCGAGGAGATGAGCTCCGTAGCGGTGTGATGCAAATGGTGAAGATTTATATCGCCACCAAACGCGTTATCTCGGTGGGGGATAAAATGGCGGGTAGGCACGGTAACAAGGGTGTCATCGCCAAGATCTTGCCGGTGGAAGATATGCCGTTCCTGGAGGATGGAACTCCAGTGGAAATCATGCTCAACCCACTGGGTGTTCCCAGCCGGATGAACGTCGGTCAGATCCTCGAGATTCACTTGGGGTGGGCCGGTGCGAAGTTAGGCTTCCAGGCACTCACGCCCGTCTTTGATGGCGCCTCGGAGGCTGAGATCAATGACTGTTTGGGTGAAGCCGGTTTGCCGCGACATGGCAAGGCCCGGTTGTTCGATGGTCGTACGGGTGAAGCCTTGGGGCAGGAAACCACCGTCGGTTACCTATACATGTTGAAGCTGCACCATTTGGTGGATGACAAGGTTCATGCTCGTAGCACCGGGCCGTACTCCTTAATCACTCAACAACCGTTGGGTGGCAAGGCGCGGTTTGGTGGCCAACGATTCGGCGAGATGGAAGTGTGGGCGTTGGAAGCCTATGGAGCCGCTTATATCCTGCAAGAATTGCTGACTGTAAAAAGCGACGACGTCGAAGGACGAACCAAAATCTATGAATCGATGGTCAAAGGCGAAAATACATTGGAAGCCGGCACGCCAGCCAGCTTTGATGTTTTGACCAACGAAATTCGCGGGTTGGGCTTGAATATGCAACTAGAAAAACGACGGACTTAATGGCTGTGGTTTGGGGATTTTCCCGGAAGAACATTGGGCGACGGTGTTCTTCTGGGCGATCGGTTTAATGCTTTGTTTGATGACGATTTTCAATTTTTAAGGAGTAGGTGAAGATGGCTATTGCCGACACCTCGTACGATCGAATCAACGACTATTCTTCGGTAAAGATCAGCCTTGCTCGACCTCAAGACATTCGAGGTTGGTCCATGGGCGAAGTGAAAAAGCCCGAGACGATCAACTACCGAACCTATCGTCCCGAGAAGGATGGTTTGTTTTGTGAGCGTATTTTCGGCCCGGAGAAAGACTGGGAATGCGCCTGCGGTAAATACCGTGGCATGAAGTACAAAGGGATGATTTGCGATCGTTGCGGTGTGAAGGTGACTCACTCACGTGTACGTCGTAAGCGGATGGGGCATATTGAATTGGCCGCACCGGTGGTCCACATTTGGTTCTTCAAAGCCATGCCCAGCCGATTGGGTAATTTAATGGACATGAAAACCACCAGCTTGGAGAAAGTGATTTATTTCCAAGATTACGTGGTGATTGACCCAGGTACCACTGATCTGGAGCGTCAGCAATTGTTGACCGAAGATGAGTATCGCGCGAAGAAGACTGAGTTCGGTGAAAACAGTTTTAAAGCCGGGATGGGTGCCGAGGCGATTCGTGATTTGCTCAGCGCTTTGGACTTAGTCAAATTGAGTGAAGAATTGCGCGCCGAAATGTTGACCACCAATTCCAAGCAAAAGCGGAAGGATTTGACCAACCGTTTGAAAATCGTGGAATCGATTCGTGATAGTGACAATCGCCCGGAATGGATGGTTCT
>JBGSIY010000280.1:0-2450 GCA_041742275.1 Pirellulaceae bacterium
CGAAGAAATACGAAATGATGCCCCGGCGTGACATAGTGAATACGAAACCAATTGCCAACAGATATGCGATGCAACTTGAGTATTCAGCGATCCATTGCGGAGTACCGGAGATGGTTGTCTCGTAAATGTGTCCGATTTTCCAGCTTGACCCAAAAAAAGTGTACGTGAACCAGTTGACGCCGTTGTGGACTCCAACGACCGCCCAGATTGAACTGGTTTGAAAATAAACGAATGAGAAAAGTAGCCCACATGACATGAGAGCCAAGGCGTAGGGGATGGAGAACTCGTTTGCGAAGAAATGCCCCGCTGTAAAAACGAGCGATGAGGCAACCGCCAGGATTACTGGATGAATTCTCTTGCGTAAATTTTCAAAGGGGTAGGCCCGTATCGAGAACTCTTCAATGAATGAGTTGAGTGTGATGAAGCCGATCAAGAAATACACGTAGTGCAAAACGTAGCTGATCATCGAGATATCGGTCGGCACAATGTTGGAAAACGAGTATTCGTCAGCGGAAAGCAACAGCATTGCCAACCAAACAGCTTTGGTTGCCATTCCCAAAATCGTTCCAGCGACGATCGGAATCAAGAAACCGGATCGAAACCCCAAGTCCTTCAAGCTGCGGCGGTGAAGATACTTTTGTGCTAACGCGATCACCAGGACAGCGGTAGCCCCGTAGCAAAAAAAGAAAAGCACGGGGACGGATTGAAACTTAAATTGAACACCACTCAGCTTCGACATGTCGACGCCCAGCAGTTTGGCAATTCCAAGAAACGGCAACATGGAAATCATCGCCATCAAAGCGATGGAAGACACCAAGACGACTTGTAACCATAATGGACGCTCCTGTGGCGAGTGGTCTCCCGAATGAGTAGCTGTTGTCTTCTTCATGAAAAACCTTATTTTTTTGGGGATTTTTAAAAACAGCCATGGATCGCACACTGGAAGTCCATTAGAATTGCAACCATGATGTTACATACTGTTACTTATTAGTAACAGGTCGGTTTCAAGAAAATGGCAAAAATTCATGAATGATGAAAAAAACGACTCGCGAATCGACCTGGTTTGCTCGGACATCACGTACGAGATTGCGACCGGCGTATTTTTGCCAGATCAAAAACTGCCAACCATTCGAGAAGCTGTTCAGCGGTGGGATCTGGATCATCGCCTGGTGTTGAAAGCGTACAAGCGATTGGAGCGACTTGGGCTTGTCAAAAGTGTTCCACGCTCTGGTTATTTTGTGGCTGTTGGTTCGTCACACGAAATCGTCTCGAGGCACCGGTTTGAGTTACAATCCATGTTCGAACGGTTCTCCGGTGAAATCGCCCAATCAAGCAAACTGTCGATTCTGGGCACCTTCAGGTACTTAGCTAACTTGGCCGAAATCCAGGCAAGAGCGAATCCCGAATGTGTATTTGTCGAGTGCACCTCCATTCAGGCATCTGGGCACGCGGAAGAGATAGCCAATACTTTGTCGGTTCCTTGTTTGCCAATGACGATCGACCAAATTGGCGGGAAGCTCAATCGCATTCCGAACCAAGTAAAAACGGTTTTGGTCACCGGATTTCACTTTGCAGAATTTGAAAAGTGGCGATCATGCAAACGGTTTAACTTGCTTTCAGTCCCAATCCAAGTTGCCCCTGACTTGGCCCAAAGCAAAGGTGAGCAAGCCGTTTTGTTTGAGTCGGAACAGTCGCAGGCTGAGCACATGGGAGCAGATATGCAGCAGATTTTGCCATCTGCCAAGATTAGAACCGAGGTCGTGTCTGACATTGAGTCGGCCTTGTCTGATTTGTTCAAGGGCCACAAGCAAAAGCCCAAAATTCGAGCCTACCTTTCGCCCCGGCTTTGGGGAGATTTGAGTCAAGAGTGGCGCGACCACGAAAACGTGGAACTGACTCGATTCAAAATTGCCGAATCAGCTTGGCCAGCAATTGCGGATGCGATTGCACTCCCGTTGGGGGCAATGGCTAGTTTTCGATAATAGAGCCTGCCGAGAGTGAGGCGAGTTGGCGTGAAATTAATCTCACCACTGAAAATTGAGAATCAGTCGCGATGATTTGATAATTGGCGTTTCCAACGCTTCGGCGAAGGGTGCCACGTTTTTCTGCTCCCACCGCCTACGGACAAAACATCCAAAATCGCTTTTTGAGACTTTCTGTTGTAACAGAAAAAAACAGGCATAGTTTGTAAGGGCGCTGCAAATTGAGGATCACGCCTGTCCTTTTTTGGGATTCCCTTTTTGGATTCGAAAAGAAAGCGAATGGGGTCTCTATCTCCTGCGAGGACGATCTGGGGACTTCGATTGCCAAGGCTCCACAAAAAGTTGTTCATTTAAGAAAGTGCAACTTTCCCAAATTCGAGTTGGATTTTCGCTGTCTGTGCCGCTAGGAGAGGCATACTCGACTGAAATCTTGGCGCTATAATGGCTGACGAGCCCGTTTTTGGTCAG
>JBGSIY010000281.1:0-3168 GCA_041742275.1 Pirellulaceae bacterium
CGAGGTTGCCGGCGGGTTGGTCGCAGAATGACTGCTCTTTCAGGAATTGCTATGACACTTGTGATGAACCCGCGTTGCCTCCTTCTTAGCTTAGTATTCTGGTCGAGTTTTGGCACCTGGTGCACGGCTCAAGAGTGGAACTTCAATCGGATCGCCAGTTTTCCGACACCTTTGAACAACGGCGAACGGGCGAATGAGGAGTCAGTCGCCGAAATCATCGCCGTCAGCGACGACGGGATGACATTGATTTACACCGACAGTCCACTGAAAGCGGTCGGCCGGATTGATATTCGTGCGCCGCACGAGCCGAAACCATTGGGGCTGATTGACGTCGGGGGAGAGCCGACCTCGGTGACGGTCATTGGCAACCGGGGCTACGTTGCGGTCAACACGTCCAAGAGTTTCACAGAGCCATCAGGTAAGTTGTTGGTGATCGATTTAGCGAGCGGCAAGATTGAGGCGAGCTGTGACCTCGGTGGGCAGCCTGACTCGACTGCCCATGATGCGGCTGGAACTTTCATCGCCATTGCGATTGAGAATGAACGGGACGAAGAGGCGGGCGACGGCCGTGTGCCCCAACTGCCTGCTGGGTGGGTAGCCAAGGTGCCGTTGGTCGATGGACTGCCCCGCTGCGACCAAATCCAAAAAATCGACGTGACTGGTTTAGCAACGATCGCCCCGGAAGATCCTGAACCCGAGTTTGTCGATGTCAACAGCCAAGGTGAAATCATTGTTACGATGCAAGAAAACAACCACTTGGTCGTGATTGATCGCGATGGCAAAGTCGCGGCTCATTTTTCAGCTGGACAAGTCGATTTGGAGCGGATCGACACAGCCGATGATGGAGCCTTGAATTTTATCGATGCCCAACCCGGCCGGCTGCGCGAACCCGACAGCGTACAGTGGATCGACGACTCGCACTTTATGATTTGCAATGAAGGCGATATGGATGGCGGGTCTCGCTCGTTTACGGTTTTTTCCAAGAGCGGGAAAGTGATGTTTGAGTCCAACTCGGATTTCGAAACACCGATTATTCAGGCAGGGCATTACCCGGATAAGCGGTCGAAGGCCAAGGGGGTTGAGCCGGAAGGCCTGGAGGTCGGTACCTTTGGCGGCAAGAAGTTTGCTTTTGTGCTGGCGGAGCGGGCCTCAACATTGAGTGTCTATGACGTGACCGATCCGGCACAGCCAGTTTTCAAGCAACTACTTCCGACCGGCCTGGGACCGGAGGGAGCTGTGGCGATCCCGAAACGGAATCTCGTTGTGGTTTCCAGTGAGGTGGATTTGATTGAGGACGGTGGCGTGCGGCCCCACGTCATGATCTATGAATATCAATCAGCTCCGCCAAGCTACCCGCAGATTTCCTCGGCTGGTGCTGACAAGCTGATTGGCTGGGGTGCGATTTCTGGTATGGTCGCAGGAGAGAATGGCCTTGTCTATTTTGTCAACGACAGTTTCTACAGCACCCAGCCGACGATCTTTACCGTCGACACCAACCAGACTCCCGCCCGGATTATCTCCGCATTACCAGTCACTCGCGACGGCAAACCTGCGCTGAAATTCGACCTCGAAGGTGTGACGTTGGATGGAGCCGGTGGCTTTTGGGTCGCTTCTGAAGGACGCAGTGACCGGGATGTGCCGCATGCCCTTTACCATGTTTCAGCGACAGGCGAAATTGAGGGCGAGGTCTTCTTGCCGGCCGAGTTGCTGCAACACGAAACTCGCTACGGTTTTGAAGGAATCACCCGAATCGGCGATCGGCTCTGGATGGCAATCCAGCGTGAGTGGAAAGATGACCCGGCTGGCCACGTTAAACTGCTTTCGTACGACATCAAGACCAAGCAGTGGGGCGCGGTCCATTACCGACTGCATGAGCCCCAGGCCGGTTGGGCGGGGTTGAGCGAAATCGTCGCTCACGGCGATTATTTTTATGTCGTCGAGCGAGACAATCAGGTTGGGGAAGCAGCCGTTACCAAGAAAATTTTCCGGATTCTTGCCAAAGAAATGAAACCGGTACCGCTCGGTGGAAAACTGCCTGTGGTTGCCAAGGAAGAGGTTCGAGACTTGCTGCCGGATTTGAAGTCCACTGGCGGGTATGTGGCTGAGAAGGTCGAGGGGCTGGCGATTTTTCCAGACGGCACCGCTTGGGTCTCAACGGACAACGACGGCGTTAACGACAGCAATGGCGAGACCCGGTTTTGGTCGATCGAAAAGCTCAAATAGGTATGTTGAGATTAAGAGCCTATCCCAAAACTAATCGGAATCATCAGCCGAAACGCGCTAGTGTCCGGTTCGACCGAATAAACCGATGGCTAGTGCCCCACGGCTGATAGGTTCTAAGTCTCTTTCCAGCGACGCCTGGAGAGTCAGAAACGAAAAGGGGACGGAGGTTTTTTGAGAAACTCGTCCCCTTTGTTTCGGCAAGATTCATTTTCAAGTTGGTCCATTTCTCGCACCAACATCGGTTAAACAAGTTCTTCAGTCAGCGTTCGAATTTGTCTGAGGACTTCGATTGCTTCATGGGAGATGCCGACTGTCGAATGATCAGGCCTGACCTCTCGGTCATCCCCAAGTCCACTCTTCGTGGACTTTTTGAGTTGAACCATGATGATGTCACGGACGTCAGCAGCATGATCGAGACCTTCCAGAACGCCTTGGTGTGAACCACCGTGAGCTCCTTCGCCAGCAGCGCCTCCTCCGCCTCCGGCCGTTTCCACGGATAAATTGGCAAACCCGAAATATCGTTGAACGGGACCCTGTTGTAAGTGGATATTCTGAATGTTTTCAAACGTAATTGTCGTTTCATGGATGATCCAAATTCCGCGGCGAATGCGAAGCGATCGATTTGTCAATAAGTACCAAGTCGTGTCGTATTTAAGGTGGATTGCAATATAGACCAGAATATCGGGCAGAATAATGATCGTCAAAGCAATGGGCGTGATGAGGATTCCAATGACGGGATAGGAAATTCCAATAGCCAACCAGATTGCTGACAACACAACATCTACGATCACCAAACCTATCCAAAAGTAAAACCGCTGGTAATTCAAAAATGCTTGACTTGGCCGAAACACGGTGAGGGATTCGCCGGGGACCAGGGGCAAGGTCGGTGGATCACTGGGGACCTGAAACCAACGCGTCAAGACGGACCAAATACCTCGATAGCAC
>JBGSIY010000282.1:0-8255 GCA_041742275.1 Pirellulaceae bacterium
GTGAATGGCTTGATCCGAGAGGGATCGTTAGCAATGGGATCAATGTACGCAAGGAGGCCTCAACCTCGCAGCGAATCTGCGTCGCATTGGGGATCAAGCAAGTGTCGGGGAGCCGGCATGACGCTCCTGGAACTTTTGGTCGTCCTAGTTATTTTGGCGATCATGGCGACCATCGCTGTGCAATCGATTCAACCTCGAGTTGATAATGCGAGATTCGATTCGACGCGGAAAACGATGGATACGATTGTCCGATCCATCATCGGCTCACGAGACAGTCGCCAGAGTGACGGAACGCCGATTCTTGATGGGTTTATCGCCGATGTCGGGCGTCTTCCCAAACCCACTTTTAACCAGATTGAACCTGCGACTTCATCGCCAACATCGTTGGAATCGAGCGGCAGCTTGAGTGAGTTATGGAATCCCGAGAGCAATTTGGCGATGAATTTCCCTCATCAATTTCGAATGGGCCCCAAGATTCCCGTGGACTTCAGTGACGTTCGCTTGGCTTGCGGTTGGCAAGGGCCTTATTTGCAGCTACCCATTGGCGCTCGCGAATTGGTCGATGGTTGGGGACGCCCTTTTCGGCTGGAGCTAAATAACCAAGGGACCTTGCGCAAGATAACGGCGGACCTACCGCCGGCCTTATTTGAGCAACCGCTGACAACCGAACTTTCCGGTGGACAAGTCAATGTGGTGGGGACGGTGTCTGGGGATTTCACGACGGGTGCACCGGTCAGTGTTTTCTTGCTGACTCCCAACCCCGCAATTTCTTTTGACGAGTTGACCGTATTGGAGGACGAAGACGAAGAACGTTTGTTCTTTCGTTTCTCGAACGTCTCTATCGGCCTCCGTGCATTGGTTATCCAATCGGGATCGACCAGGATTGTGAAGTATTTGCAAGTTCCACATCAAGGGCTAAATCTATCGATCCAAATCCAACCTCGCAGCGAAGAGCCGATTGAAGTCCGTGCCAATCAGGATAGCCCATGAGTAAGCGCCCGGCGATTACAGTACTATTGATCACCGAACAAGGCTTGTTCCGCGCCGACGCTATGGCTCGATCAGGATCGCAGGCAACCTTTCAAAGTGTCCCGTTTGATGGAAGCGGCGGATGGTTGGGGGGTGTTTCGCAAGCGTTGGCCCAAGAATCGCCGAGTGGACGACGATGGGTGGTTCTGGCAACAGGCGTGACGCCCTACCTCATTTCTTTTCCTTCCAACAGTGTCGCTCAGATGTCGGCCGAGGAATTGGGGAACGCACTTCGGTTTGAAGTCGAAACCTTATCGGGGATTGAAATCGATGACATCGAATTGGCTTACACTCTCGCGGAAGAGCGTTCTTCGACGGAAACCCGATTCTGGTTGAATGTTGTGCGTCGTGACGAGTTCGAGCAATTCGCTGGCATGATGAAAGTCGCCGGCGTGCGAGCTTTTGAGGTGGGGCATCCTGCTGGTATGATTGGCGGCGAACTCCCGGGCAGCCAAGCCGATGAGATATGGGGATCGAACTTTTTTCGTTTCCGCAGCAACGACCATCGCCTGACCGATATTCATCGGACTCCCGACGCAGACGCATTGGCCAACGAAACCGTTTCCGTTGAGGTGAAATGGTCTGAGGAGGGAGAAGGCCAGACTGCCATGGCCCCGTTGACCGCCCACCATAACTTGTGCCACGAGTCCGGAATCCGTCAATGGCTACAGCAGGTCGTCTCGAGATTGTCGTCGGGCCCCCACAATGTTCCCCTGATTCAGCGGCAGCGGCTATCCACCGGATTGAACTGGCGCCCCATCGCCGCTACCGCCTTGGCTGGACTGGTTTTTATTGGCTGCGTCCTCCATCGGAATTGGTTATTGACACAAACCTATGCTCTCGAGATTCAAACATCACAATTGACGGAATTGACCGAACGCAAACTCATGGACGATGCAGAGAACATCAAACTTCTCGAGCAGCAGAGTGAGCTCGAAAAGGAATCCCTGGCCGTCGGAACCGATCTCAAACGCATCCAGTTTTTTCACGATTTCCAAACGGGCCGACTCCCCAAGTTGCTGAATTTATTGAGCGAGTTGCGGACACCCGAGTTGGTGGTTCAGGAATTGTTGCCGGACCCCAAGGGGACAGTGGTCGCCGGTATTTCCATGAACAGTGAATCGGCACCCCTCCTGGCGAACCGCCTTCGACTACTGGCCGTTCCGTTGGGATGGAAAGTCTCTGCGGCGACACAAGAAGGGGAACAGAAAATGATCAGTGGCGGCCCCTGGGCCTTCCAGATTTTACTGGAAGATACGAATCTGTTTGATCCTCCAGCAACGGACTCGGGCCTAACCCCAGCACCCAGTACACGCAATAAATTTTAAAAGAACCGTTATGGCAACTCCCGTCAATTCCAATCAGCGCGAACGGTATCTCTTGATGCTATTCCCCACTGCGTTGATTTTGGCAATTTATTCAGTCTTTTTTGCTTATCCCTATCAGCAGGCACATCGAGCTCAACTGCGCAGTTTTCGCACGGCACAAGAAACGGCGACTTCGGTCGCTGAGGCCAATTCCGCGCGAGATCAATTGGAGTCGTCGCGGCAAAGTCTAAACCGCCTGAAGAGTAAAATCCAATCCAGCCAACAAGCGATCCAAGAACGAGGTAACTCTTGGAGAAATCTAGATGATCGACTCGATACGTTTCAACAGGTCACCGAAGCCCTCTTCGCGCACAATTTGTCTGTCGTATATCAAGGCTATACGATTGAACCCACGATCTCAAATTACTACAAAAATCTCGCGGCCATTATCGATCGGCAGTTGCCCGAACAAAAGCTAGAGTATTGGGAGGTCGAGGTCCAAGGGACTTATCCTGATATGACAAAATTCCTGATGGCAATCAATGACCAAAAAATGAACATCATTCCCTTGACCATCAGCATGAAATCGGACAGCCAATCCACGGCTTCATTCAAAAGCTGGAAAATTGTATTTTTGATTTAGACTTAAGGGCAACAATCAACCGACACAGGCGACACCCCGAAATCGACCCGCAGTGGACGCAACGGATGAAATTCCCGATCAGTTCTCGCCGGTCGTTCCTGGTCCCTCAGTATTTTTTAGTTCTCAGTAGCCTGTAGCCACTGTTTGCCCATTTGTATTGGCTGCATCCGAATTCATTTTAGAGTCCGTTGTGAATCCAAACTCTTTACAAAAAACATTGAACATGATCCTGGAGCACTGTCTTTCGGCAGGGGCCTCGGACATTCATATCACCCCCGAGCAACCGGTACGCTGGCGCATCGGCGGGCAATTGCAGCTCATCGAGTCAGAGGGGGCGGGGCAACCAATCACCCTGTCCTCGGATGAAGTTCAACAACTGGTAGAAATGCTTCTCAACTCCACCGCACGTGAGACATTAGAAAAACGGGGTTCCTGCGACGGCGCGATGACCTACAATCATGAAACTCGTTTTCGTTTCAATGTCTATCGACGCGATAGCAAATTGGCGGTGGCCTTGAGGAAACTAGAAGAGCGATTTTATTCGCTGCCAGAACTGGGTTTGAGCGACGACTTGTACCGCATCTGTGACCTTAAATATGGATTGGTTTTGGTCGCCGGCCCCACGGGTTCCGGCAAAAGCACCACATTGGCCACGCTTGTCAATCGCGTGAACGAGTCTCGTCCGGCACATATTATCACGATTGAAGACCCCGTCGAGTATGTGCATCCGAGCAAAATGGCGTTAGTCAATCAGCGTCAGGTCGGCATCGATTCCCCTAGCTTTCACCAAGCGTTGGTCGATTCATTGCGTCAAGATCCCGATGTGATCTTGATTGGGGAGATTCGTGATCTCGACACGATTCGCACGGCCATCACGGCGGCGGAAACGGGGCATCTCGTTTTAGCTTCGATCCATGCTGGCGATTGCGTGGGCGCCGTAGAACGCTTGATTAGCGTTTTCCCTGCCGATGAACAATCGATGATTCAACGGTTGTTGGGCATGGTCCTGCGTTGCGTGATCGCTCAACACTTGATTGTCGCCGAAACGCCTTTGGCGACGCGCCAACCTGCCGGCAGTCTCGAGCCCCCTGGGGGAACCAATCCCATCCAACCTGCAAACCCGCTGCATCGCGGCACCTCGCAACGGGCTTTGGCAGCCGAGATTATGTGGGGCACCACCGCTGTCGGCAACTTGATCGCCAGCGGACAAACGCGGCAGATTGGTTCGATGATTGAATCCGGAACGGCCGATGGCATGCAAACACTCGACGCCAGCCTGATCCAACTCCTCCGGCGGAAACGCATCTCCGAAGCGGTGGCCCGCTCTTTGGCAAAGAACCCTAATCTCGTAGTGCAGCGAGCCCGTTCGAGATAACTTCCCGTTGGCGTTACCTTCCCAGCGCTTTGAGACAATTAAGAATGAGGGGTGGATGTAGTGGATCGTGCTAAAGATCCCGACGCCACAGGATCTCAAGCAAGACCCACGCCTTTCCAATCAAATCGTGACAATGCACTAGCGAGTTTGCTCTCGGTTCACGACCGCTCTCCGTCGTCAACGGATGGAGGGAAACTCACCCCCGCCAGGGGACCTGGGATCTGCGTATTGCGAGCCCCTCGTCCCAAAACAAATAAAATCGCTGGCAACAAAACCACATCGGCCAATAAGGCGATAAACAGCAACAACGTTAACGTCGCGGCAAATCGCGAGACCACTTGCAGTTGACTGAAATAAGAAACAAAAATCCCAGCACCACTCATCAGCGTCGTATACAGCATTGCCGGACCACATTGGTCGATTGTCTTCTCTATCGCCGGGCTTAATTGAAATAACCGCCCACCAAACTCGCGAAAACGAATCAAAAAGTGTGCTGTATCATCCACCGCAATCCCCAACGCCACGCTGGCCGTCATCGCAATCGCAATGTCAACCGGCAAATCGATTAGCCCCATCCCACCAAAGACGATCAACATCGGCATAACGTTGGGAATCATCGCGATCAATCCCATCGAAAATGAACGCAACACGACGATCATCAGTGGAGTGATAATCACAAAAGCCAACAAGAAGTTCAAAAACAAATCGTACAACAACTCTTTTTGTGCCGAGTTGTACAAGAAAAGCTTGCCTGTATAAATTGGCAAAACGGTTTTCAGTTCCGGATCAAATTGCTGGTAGTTTTGATTGAATTTCTCGGCGACTTCTAAAACATCGGATCGCAAGTCGTCAAAGTCGACTTGGGCAGTAAACGGGATCCGCAACATGACTCGCCAGACTTCTTGAGCTTCATTGATCTTTAAAAAACTCGAGTTCCCCAAGTTCTCTCGCTGCTCACCCAACAGTCGTCGATAGAGAGTCTGTTCCGTGATCGACCTCCCCCCGGAACGCAATCGCGGACGCGAGGGGAGATAATTGGCCAATGAATATGCCTGTTTAAACGCGGTATCTTCGGTCAAGGCAATCTGCATGCCGCGAATGTAATCGACGCGGCGATAAAAATCACTTGGTTGGCAATCGTCGAACACAAAGAGTAGTTCTATTTGATCCAATGCGCCGAGGCGTCTTTCAAGGTCTCGCAACGATTGAATCACCGGAGCATCATCGGCAAAAAGTCCGTCGACTTCCACGCGGGCTCGCAAACGACTCAAGCCAAACAGAGTCAGCAGAACGATGACTAGACTCACGCTCACGATCGCCAACTTTCGTCGCGAAATCATGTTTAAAAATCGCTGCCACGCGTGGCCTTCATCCGTTCTGGTCGCCATGGCCTGCAAGCCGGATTGGCCCAAGCGAGTCAACAGCCAAGGGATCACAGCCATTTGAAACAAGAAAGAAAACCCCACCCCCGCTGCACAAAACAATCCAAAATCCCGAATCGCCGGGAACTCGCTGCGGGTCAACGATAGCATCCCAATCGCTGTCGTGGTTGTCGAAATCAAACAAGGGCGCCAGGCAATCGCCAGCAATTTTGTCGGCTGGCCAATGCAAGTCAGATTGTAACGGATCAAATGCAAACCACCCGAGTTGGTCATCACAAATGCCAATGTTGGAATGATCGACGTCAATCCGCTGAACTTCACACCGCACAACGGAATGAAGGCCAAACTCAGAGCGGCCGCCAATCCTGAACCAATAAACAAAGCCCCCGCCAATCGAAAATCTCGCAAACAAATCCATGAAACCAACGTCGCCAATACAAACGAGGGAAACAAAAATTGTGTCAACGAACTGTTCACTTGATCATCTAGATACGTCGCGATGAAGGGATAGCCCCCCATGATGACATCGTCCCTCTGGAGACCTTCCGCACGATCGACACTCTGCCAAATCGCTTCAATCACCGCCGGACGATCATGGGTTCCATCCAAGGTCAACTCGACCAGAGTGCACGTCAATTCCGGGTCAGCGACCCCAAAGAAAAAACCGGACAACCGCGAGCGAGCTTGAGCCGGTGTCACGCGAATTTCGTCCACCAGGCGCTGAGCCACCTCGGGCCCCGTTTGCACCGATTGAATCAATTCACCTGCCGACGGTTCCTCCCTCAAGGCGGAAGCAAATCGCGCAAGTCGCGGATCATTTGCCGTGCAGCCATCCCAGGTGACAATCACAAAATCATCGGACTGGAATTGCTCTTCGAAAAACTGATATACCTGCCGCTCCTCCGATTGATCGGGAAGCCATTGCATGACATCTTCCGCGTTGGATTGCATGCGCAGAATGCCCACGACAAATAAAACCGTGGCGGTTACCAGCAACAGACCGCCAAAAAAATCAAACCAGCGGAGGGAAGGATTTGAATCGGTCGTCATGCGGTTGCAAAAAATAGGGTGCGGGAACCAAGCCATCGATGCCAAATAGCGAGGTGAGAAAATGCCCTTGCTCGGTCATTAGAATACGTTTCGTGGACCAAGCTTTGGCGTTGAGCTCACAATCGGTTCTTATTCGAATCGTCCGCGCGACGCGTGACAAGCCCAGCGAAACAATTTTTTGGGAACCCCGACGTTCCGTTTCGACGTGGCCCCAAACGTCGCTCCCTATTTCATAAAAAATCAACCGTCGTCGCACCTTCAGGCCAGGGCAGCGATCAGAAAAAACAAACTGTCAATCACACCCGCCCCCGTTGCCAAAATCACCACCTCATCATCAGAACTAATGCTTGTTTGTTGATTTTTCCGACTGAGAATCGACATAAAACGATTTTTATGGCAACTTATTCCCGGGCTGAGGTTTAGGTTCTCAGCCGGAATAAGTTAAAATAGGAGTCGAATCAGAATCCAGCTTGTAAATTGAGTGCTACAAACATGAACGCTGTCGAGATCACAGAAGACGTCGCCAACGACGAAATCCTCAACATGGACGAGGTTAAAATCGATCCGCAGTGGGCGCTGGCCATACCCGGCAATCTAGCGATTCGTAAACAAGTTTTGCCCTTTGCCATGCAGAACGAGGTCGTGTATGTCGCCTGTCGAAATCCGCTCGATCTCCCCAGTTTGCACGCGGTTGAGCGTTATATCGAACACAAAATCGTTGCGGTTTCTGCCGAACCGGCCTCGTTGGAGCGGACCATTCAACGGATCTTCCAAGATATTCCCGGCAGAAACAGTAACTCCGCCACGCCTCTTCGCACCCCCTTAAGCAACGCTTCCAGCGGGAGTGTCGAAGCCGACAATGAAAACGCGGTGGCTCTGAGTGATGAAATTTTTCGCGCCGCCCTCATTCGCAGCGCGACCGATGTGCATATCGAACCCGGCAGTAACGGCGTACGAATTCGCCTGCGAGTCGACGGCGTTCTAGAGGAATATCGCACCGTCCCTCTGGCCATGCATCTCATGCTCCTGTCGCGTCTAAAAATTTTATGCGGAATGGATATTGCTGAACGTCGGGCTCCTCAAGACGGACGGTACACGTTGGCGTTGGAAAAAAATCGAGAAATCGATGTGCGAGCCGCAACCATTCCGACCAAACATGGGGAACGCATGACCCTGAGATTGCTGGCCATGCAGAACCATCCCTACCAATTGGCGGAACTGGGAATGGCACCCTCGGACTATATCAAATTCGAGCAAGCGATCCACCGCCCCCATGGGTTGATTCTGGTGACGGGCCCGACGGGTTGTGGCAAGAGCACGACTCTTTACTCAGTCCTGCGCGAACTGATTCGTACTCGTTCGTTAAATATCATTACGATTGAAGACCCTGTCGAAAGTCTCATTTCAGGCGTGAGTCAGGTTGAGGTGGACACCAATGACAAAGTCAACTTTCACAAGGCGTTGCGGAG
>JBGSIY010000283.1:0-2484 GCA_041742275.1 Pirellulaceae bacterium
AATTTCGCCAGGCCGTCTTTTAGTTCGCCGATTAAACGGGAACGGCCGGACCAATTCCCAAAGATCTGATGAGACTGGACGATCAGCGACACCCGCGAGCTGAAAGACTCAGTCAGCGGTCGGAATTCATCTGATAGCCGAAATTGATTTGCCAGTGACCGTGACGAAGGTTCGTAGCGCAAAAGCCCCAGCTCGGAGTGCATTTTCACCAGGCCCTGGAGAATCAGAGCCGCGTCATGATCGTGAACGCCTTTGATGTATCCCTCGCGATAACGGGGAGCCATAAACTCTCTCAGGTGATTTCCGAGTTCTGTAATATTTAGCTCAGATAGTTTGGTGATATTCGGTTCAGCGTGAGCCGCGCATGCCTTCTGAAATACAAGGTAGGCCAAGTATTCGGCGCGATAGACGTCTCGGTTTTCCGACACTAACTCTTGATCCCAAACATCTTGCAACGCTTGGAGATCCGCATTATTGATGGATTCAAAGTATTTGGTTCCCGTCAAATGGAAGGCCAGTTGGCCCTCTTGTTTGATGGTCGTCAAATCCAGAGGTTGAACGTTGACCGAGAATTGATGTTTGCCGAAGCGAACGATATTTTGACCATCGACGAACAGTTCTTTGCGGTCCCGCAATTGCCGAACCGTCTCTTCCCGAATCGACTTGATGCGGCTTTGCAGCTCGTCGACTTTGACGGATTCGTCTAACTTTTTCAGTTGATCAACAATATCACGGACCTTTTCCACCATCAGGTCGGCGGCGAAATAGCTGTTGATCTCATCAATCGAGTCAAATTTAGCGGCCCGACCCGCGATCCCTGCCAGAATGCGATCAGCGGCGTTCATCAAGGTCGCTGCACGGCGGTTGCGACCTTCGACGATTTGCATTTTTTTGCTGTCAAACGCCGCGTAGATTTCTTCTCGCTTCTCAACCAACTGTCCCACAAATTCGTCGAACTCAGCAAATCGGCCCTCCAACTCCTCGACTTGAACCATGAGTTTGGTCAAGTACTCATCACAACGCTCGGGAGAGTCACAGACGTCGAGGTAATTAACAACCGCTTGGCTGAGAAGTTTCAATTGCGAAGCGAATTCGGCGGCCCCTTCCAGGGACATTAATTCGCGCGTGCGTTTTTTTAGATTCGCGCGAGTTTGGTTGATGCTGGAGTAGATCGTCGAGATATTATCGATGATTTTCGTTCGCTGCGTTGCATCGTCGATCTTGAGGTTGCTGACAATTTCAATGAGCAGTTCGAGTTCAGCGGCTCCGGCCGCCAGGGAATCGTCCAACTGTCGCGATTCCACCGCTGTTTTGACCGTAGCGATTTCTTGTTGCTGTTGCTGAACACGAGTGAGGTATGGCGCCAACGCATCGTCTTGGGTCAAAAATTCAATGCAGCGTTGGGAAAGGGATTGGGCGGTTTTATCAACCGTGGCTTCCAGTTGATTGACCGATGCCAAATCGACATATTTGAGTTCGCGGAGAGAGATGAGTTGCCCTCGCACGCGCCGCAGATCTGCCAACGCTGTGACAAAATCATCAATGACCTGAAATCGCCGACGTGCCGCTTCGTTCGTTGCCGTGATCGCTTGGAGTTTGGCCGTTTCATATTGTTGTTTTGTGTTGGCGCGAATAGCGACAACTTTGTCGAATTCATCAACAGCGGTCTTGGCTGATTCCCGAATTTGTTTCAGTGTTTCGGCCAAATTCATCACGGCCGGGTCATTCAACCAAAAATAGGTGTCAAGAACGACAGTGGTTTTTTTGACCAGATCCAAATATAAATCGGCATAGGCATCATCTTTGCCGATGAGATTCAGGATCTCGTGGCACTCGGACATGCCGCGTACGATATCGCGGTTGCCAATTTTATAGAGCATTGAGTTTTTGTCGACAGCAGCATTCAATTCCGCTGAGACGAAGGGTGTTTGCCAGATTTGGAGCGCATGGTGCTTTTGCGGTTCGTCGCTATCTCGGAAGAAAACGAGATTTCCATTGTCGAAGAAAGAATAGCCATGGCAGATTACCGGTGTTTCAATATGCTGTTCAATCATATTGTATGTCAGTAAAACATATTCGCCCGAACTGGGATTATAAAAGACATAAAGATGATCTTCGCCATTGGCGGCAGCTATTTGTCGCTCGAACTGAAGTTGTTTAACGTTGGTTTCGAATACCTTGTGCTCACCTGTTTGCAGGTAATAGCCGTTGGCGAAAATGAGCCCATGACTTTCGGGTAAAAGTAGGCAGGCTTGTTCGATCGAGTCGATTCTCAAGGCCTTTTGGGTTTTCCGGTTGAAGACGATATAACGAAACGTCGTTTCTTTAAACGGCCGAATTTTGAGAACCACGACATTGCCAACGATGGCATAAAAAATCTCCGCATCGTCGAGCGTTTGATCCACATCGTCGACAGGTTCAGCATAGATCCCAGCACCACTGTCAGTATTGTCTTCCACTTTAATCGTGAGGTCGCCGCCGATC
>JBGSIY010000284.1:0-1720 GCA_041742275.1 Pirellulaceae bacterium
ACACATCTTCTAAGAAATCATTTGCATCCATCGATGAATCTATTGCCAGAGAGTCCATCACCTCTGAATCCAATATCTGAGGGGCCATCTCAGTGGAGTCACTGGCCAATCGAATCGGGAATGATTCCGGCGTCTCCAAATCCGTTTCTGGAATAGCCGCGACCTCCGAGCCAGCAGTAGATACTGTGCCTAGGGTTTTCGAATTAACATGGTGCAATGTGTTGTCGTTGGGGTGCGTAGTCGAGAATTTAACTGATTTGTTTGAGGGCAATCGCCAGGGCTTCGACTGACAGCCCATCAACCCCAGCGCGAGGGAGATGGGAATTGTTATCAATACTCTACGCAGCTTCATTGCCGGGCATCCGAACGATTTCAACCAAATGATTCATTTAGGGTCCATCGTCACATTCAACCAAAAAAATCGAACCTTTTGTAATAAGGCTCGCGACCACTCTGACGCATCCATTCCCCGCAATCGTTAAAGTCGAAACCATCATCAAAAATTAGCATCCCAATGAATAAGTGCCCCAGGTCTCAATAAAGCCTCATGAAATTTGGGGCTTGTTGGATTATGCTGAATATCCACTAGGAGCCTGTCCGGGAACATCAGCCGAAACGCGCTAGCGTCCGGTTCCACGACGTTAACCGTGTGCTAGTGCACTTCGGCTGATTATTGTTTGAGTATCGGGACAAACTCCTAGCCACTTCCCCTTATGTTTGCAGAGCGATTCGCTAACGTTTCCGATCGCTCGAGTCTATCCAGGGTTGACTCAATGGGGCCTTCTAAGATAGGGATTGCCATGAAAATCTTTCTTATGCTGTTAGTTGCTTCCGTGATCTCCGTTGCCGCCCATTCGGTGTCCAAAGGCCAAATGATTGAAGAGCAGAATTTGCCCTTACAATTAATCGACGATGTCGAAGTTGCCTCGCTGGATGCTGGTGTCGTTACCGAAATTCGTGTTGCGCCGGGGACGCAAGTCAAACATGGCGACTCGTTGCTGGAACTGGATCGTGATCTGCACCAGGGGCGAACCAATGTCAGAGCGTTGGCATGGAAGGTGGCTGAGGCGGAAGCGAGTAATGACGTCAATATTCGATTTTCCGAAAAAACACTGATGGTCAATGGTAAAACGTTGGAAAAAAGTCTGGACGCTGTTCGCAAGTACGCCAAGAGCATTTCGGAGACTCAAATCGACCGACTCAGATTGGAACGTGACCAGTCCGAGTTGTCGATCGAGCAAGCTCTATTCGATCGAGAGATCAAGGAACTAACGGCCCAGCTTCGGGCCACAGAAATGAACCTTGCCGAACTCGAATTGGACCGGCGAACCATTCGGTCGCCTTTGGACGGAATGGTCGTTGATGTGGCGGTTCAAAAGGGTGAAGCGGTGGGTGCAGCAGAACCAGTGATTCGAATTATTTCGACGGAACGATTGCGAGTCATCGCACACGTTGACCGCAACCTCGCCTTCCAGGTACACAACGGCGATGCAGCCGAGTTTGTTGTGCAAACCGAACGAGATTTGCAACGCTTCCCCGCCAAAGTGGTTTTCGTAAGCCCCGAAATTCGGTTCACTGAACAGACTTTTGATGTCTGGGTCGAAGTCGAAAACAGCCGAGGCCAACTGTTGCCGGGCATGAAAGGGAACCTCACGATCAAGATCAAATAAGAATCCCGAAGGGACGTTACCATCGCCAGCATTTCTTCGCATCGAGGACG
>JBGSIY010000285.1:0-3625 GCA_041742275.1 Pirellulaceae bacterium
GACGTTGGGGACCTAGTCCTTGACGCTGGGTCAACTAAAATTTTGGCGTAACAAAATTTAACTCGAACGGTCATGAGTGGAGGCGGCGCCACTGATTTAGGACCTTTGCAAACGACCCCTTTAGACAACACGGCTCGCAAATCGACCGGCCAAACACCATCGTTGAATTCAACTTCCGTCGCCGCGTCCCCCGCGGCGCCACGCAGCAACGGCACTAACGAAACCTCTAGTCCCACCGAGGCAGGCGAAACTTTGGCCGCAGCGAACGGACAACGAACCACCGAATCCGCCAGTAGCTCATCAAGTCGCGGCATGGACTTGGCCGTCGCAAATACCCCCGCTGATACAAATCGAAACAACGCTAATCCGACAAAAAGGGATTCCGGCGAAGACGATGAGGAGGAATTGCAAGAGCCGCCCATCGATGACGACACACGCCCCGGCAACCAGCCTTCACGCATATCTCGCGCCAGTAACGTACTCCCGACAGTCGCCTGGGCGGGTAATGAATCAGGCTCGGGAAGCCAAGGTCGAGGGCGGAGCAAACAATTTCCAGCCCCTCAGGATGGTGTAGAAAATGCCCGCACCGTTTCTGCCACACTGACGGCATCAACAGATACGATCCCCGGCATGTCCGAAAACACCAGCAACCAAACAGGTTCCGCTTCGCTAACTAAAAATCGCACGGCCCAATACGAATCCAGCCTGCCCCAAGGAACTATTAATGGATCGGACACGGCTAGGGAACAAGCGGAGAGGAGGCCAACCGTACCATCGATCACAACTCCCGGTCTTGAATCAAAAAGCTCGCTGGGACGAGTCGAGAGTCCAGACGAAGGAGCTTCGCCACTCTCCTCCGATCGAATCGCCACAAGCGGACGGACTGACTTAAACGCTCCCTTAGGGCCGAGTGGTTTGGGAGATCGTCCCACTCCGGAAGTGGGTCTGCCGGTTAGGCCAGCTCAACGAGATTCCAACAATTTACAATTGAGCAGTCCAGATAGGTTTGTGCGCGACAACTCAGCATCAACCCCCATGACACGAACCGATGCTGTGGCCGCTACAGACGGTTTTCGGCAGCGGACCCCCACTCCCAGCGGCGGCGGACCGTCTACCGAGGCCGCTATCGAACTCGGTTTGCAGTTTTTAGCTCGCTTCCAGCGAAACGATGGAAGCTGGTCTTTAGAAGATTTTGACCGCGATCACCCCATGGCCCGAGACCGATTGCAGAGCAGCTCAGCAGCGACGGGCTTATCTCTATTAGCCTTCCAAGGTGCTGGTTACAACCATCGTGAATACAAGTACGCAGCGCCGATGCAATTGGCTGTCGACTGGTTGGTTTCGCACCAGGCGATCGATGGAGGACTCTATGTCTCGTCAGATCAACGATCGGACACATCCTGCCGTATGTATTCACATGCGATCGCCACACTGGCTTTGACCGAAGCCTATGGCATGACCCAGGATCCCCGGCTGCGTGAACCTTGCCAACGAGCCCTCGATTACATCGCCAACACTCAAGACCCGCAGCGCGGAGGCTGGCGATACTATGCCGAGCTCGAAATGCGTCGCACAGATACTTCCGTGACCGGCTGGATGATGATGGCTTTGCAAAGCGGTCGATTGGCAGGGTTGGAAACCAACGAGGAAACCTGGCGCGGAATTCAATCGTGGTTGGATTTGGCCCATGCCCCTCGTCAGGAAGAACAGTTTCGCTACGATCCGTTCGCTCCAGAATCTCAAGTTGGCCAACGCACTGTTACCTCTCCCATGACAGCCGTCGGCCTACTTATGCGACTTTATGGGGGATGGGACCGAGACGATCGACGATTGCTCAATGGAGCGGAATTTCTTTTGCAAACCCCGCCCAGCTATGACTCGAGCCTACAACGAGACACGTATTATTGGTATTACGCCACTCAAGTCCTGCGGCATGTAGGGGGCGAGCCTTGGGCCCGCTGGAACGGTCGCCTGCATCCATTGCTGGTTTCAAATCAAATCAAAACGGGGGAATTGGCCGGCAGCTGGGACCCCTATTCGCCAGTCCCCGATCGCTGGGGTGGCGCTGCAGGACGCTTGTATGTAACGACCATGAACCTCCTGTCGTTAGAAGTTGATTATCGGCTATTACCCCTCTACGAAAAAACCACTCGGTAACGTCAACAAATCTACCTCCCTATCGCGGTGCGGTAAAATTTTCATTTTCGGCTATCGGTATCATTTTGGCATTTTGGGGCATTTTGGTGCCACCCACCTTTTGAAAATTTGAGTAGCATACCTGCATTATGGTGTAACGAACGTTTTTTCACCTCGTTGCCACGCCAGTTATCTGGAGCCAAACGATAACCCCTCCGGCTTGCCGAATTCGCAGGCATGATTCCCAGCATGATTTGACACGTCTTTTGGAGCAGCTAATATCACGCCCACTCTTGCAATTGGGGCGGGTGCAGTCCCTTAAGGATCTGAGACTTCCAATTTCGCCAGCATTTCTGTAGAGGCCATTCCCGAGCCCTCGAGCTTAACACTCGCTTTTCTCGGCTTTATGACTCTTGGAACCCGACGCCACAGTAAGTAAACTCTGGCGATCCATGCCGATGCTGACAAAAAATGAAAACAAATGTTGTTCATGTGCATTTTTCGTGCATGCGTGCCGCAATGGGACAGCATTTACCAGGTGGGATGTTTAATTGTTCGACTGGAATAGAAGCTAAATCGATTTCAGAATGTCATGGGAAACATCATCCCACCATCTCGAGTAGCTTATTTATGGTATTCAGATTTCTTGCTGTCATATCTGTTTTGAAAAAAACCTTGTCTAATTTTTCAGCCAATTTGGATCTACCGATACCTTCCGGAGCATGTAGGTAGAAAACATTTTTGACCAATGCATATTCTTCCGTTGCTGCCTTTAATGAGTCTATTAACCCGTAGTCGACTTGTTTTGGCTCGTCCTGAAAGAAGAAAAAATGAACAGCTTTACCCAAGTCTGAGGGGAAGGGACAATGGGTAGCCGCGATTCGAAGTTCTTTAACATTCATGGTGAAAATGGACGGGGTGAAGCCAAACCTTTGTTGAATGAGATCACCGATTTCCTGCTTGGGGCGAAATGGGCTTTCAAACACCACATTGCCACTTTGGATATAGGTTCTGACGTTCGTGAAACCATTGGCTTCCATCAACTTGGTCAGTTCCTTCATGGGAACGATATGTTTACCGCCGACATTGATTCCTCGAAGGAAAGCAATCCATGTTTTCATTTGATTCTGTTGTGTAAATACGCTTGCTGAAAATCCACCAATCACGACTCTAGCCCACTAACTGACCCAATAATATCTTTCTTCATCGAGCAAAAAATGCAATAGCACACCATCTTTTTGGTGCCACCCACCTTTTGAGAGAGCCAGTGAAAAAATTGCATTGGATTTCCGGTCATGGAAGCGGCAACAGTCGCGTAGCGATGGTTTGTGCTCGATTTTTGCTCGGTTCTGCTATGCGATTGCCTTGTCTTGGCCGTTTGAGTGCGCAGTTATAGACAGGCGGGGGTGCGTGGAGAGCATCCTTGGGGGAGCTTAAGCTTGCCATGTGAGATCAAGTCGATGCGAAGCACTCTTGGGCGGCGCGTTGG
>JBGSIY010000286.1:0-2395 GCA_041742275.1 Pirellulaceae bacterium
AATACGAGGGTGAGGGAACACCCAAACCTTTAATTGCGTCCGAAAAAATGTTAAATAAACCAGCACGTGGCCTGTTCATTACCGGGACCGATACGGAAGTCGGCAAGACCTTCGTCGGTTCCCTTATCGTAAAAAAATTAACTCAATCTGGGTATCGGGTGGGGGTCTATAAACCGGTGGCCAGTGGTTGCGTTTCCGATGGACGCTCGCTGTTCAGCGAGGATGCCATGCATCTGTGGGATGCGTCGGGCCAAAACGGAACCTTGGAACAAGTCTGTCCACAGCGTTTTCATGCGGCATTGGCACCTCATTTGGCGGCCGAAGCCGAGGGGCGAAAATTGGACGCGGCGGTCTTGAGACAAGGCCTAGAGGTCTGGGTAGACTTGTGCGACATAGTGATTGTCGAAGGGGTTGGGGGATTGATGTCACCGATCAGCGAGGACGAATATGTCGCAGACCTGGCTCTGGATTTTGGTTATCCACTGGTTGTCGTCGTCCCCAATATGCTGGGGGCCATTAACCAGACCTTGCAAACGTTGATCACCGCCAATTGTTTTCGTGACGGTTTGCCGGTGGCTGGGATCGTGATCAATGATCTGCAAGACTTCGAAAGTGATGTCAGTGTTGAGAGCAATGAGCAACAAATTGCCTCGCGCACCGAAGTTCCTATCTTGGCTCGGGCCGGTTACGGTGCCGATCAATTTGACCGAGAGGTCGATTGGTACGCCGTGAGTTGCCCCGTGGACGAAGAATAGCCGTCGAGCAGCGGAGCGTAGCCAGAGTCCGTGGGGGTACCTTGTCTCCGTGCCTCCATGAGATTTGTTTCTCGCCGGTGGCTTGAATTGCTCACAGAGGCGCGCAGGCACGGAGGAATGCAAAACTGCATGAGATGCAAACGCATCGTGACAAATGGGTACGAATTGGAATCTGTCGCGGTTAACTTGAATCACGACCCTGGGGTACCCGGTCGTTCTGCTGGACTGATTATGCCGCGTGCGTTGGAAACACAGAGACACAGAGGACACAGAGTTTAGCCGTTGTGCTGCCAATCTGGCCTCAACGTTCGCCGTGGTTCGGTTCGCCACGGTAATTCACAAAACAGGCCGTGCTGGCATTGTGAAACTTTCAATCCCTGTCTCGTATTCCGTGCCTTTGTGTCTCCGTGAGATACCCTTTTCGTGGCAGCAATAAATTTCTGACAGAGGCGCGAAGGCACGGAGGAATGCAAAACGGCATGAGACGCAAAGGGATGATGACAAAAGCGGACACACAGGTGAGGATGGTGGCCCTGCTCGAAGAAAAACTGTCCCAATTCAATGCACGCGAGAAATGTTAACATGAATCGTTCATTATGAATCGTTCACCATTCAACCTTCAGCACGAAACGTTCAAGACGAAACGTTCAGGCCAAGACTCAGAGCCAGGCACGTCGATTTCGACATCCGTTTGCTCGATGCGCCAAAAGTGTGGATGGTTGAACGCGATTAGATTTTCTCGCTTCTCGCGGCCTCCTTCCACAAACCGAAATCTTCTGATTTTTCCCCTTGTTTTACGGGATTTTACGATCGTTATTGACAGCCAAGTAACCCGCTGTCGCTTCGCCAATCCCAATCGCTTCGGCCAACTCGGATCACGCTCAATTCGATTAACAGTTTGGTGCTTCAAGAATCGACGTACCAACTTCCGGCAAAACGAATGAGCAAGGCAATAAATGAACAAACATTCTGTTATTACTCTGTTAAGAAGAACGGTTCGACCTAGCGAGAACGAGTTTTTGCAGGTGTAGCTCTGCAAATCTAAACAAGCGTGACTAAATCATTCGTAGCGAAGCAATTTGAAAGGTCGATCATGTTAGATTCCGGAATTTTACTTGGTGCGATGCCTGACCTAAGCGTCTTGCAGTACAGCCTCGTAGACAACATTTTTTCGATGACAGTGGCGACAATGGGTGCTGCCGCGCTGTTCTTCTTTATGGCGAGGTCGTCGGTTGGGGCTGCCTACCGACCCGCGTTAATGGTTTCAGGGATTGTTGTTGCAATCGCCTGTTACCACTACTTCATGATTCGACACAGTTGGCAAGACGCTTTTACTTTAGGCGAAAATGGATACACGGGAAGTGGTGCGGCCTTCAACGACTTCTATCGATACGCCGACTGGATTCTCACGGTGCCGTTATTGTTGGTCGAGCTCGTCATTGTGATGCGATTGGCCAAGGCCAAAGCGGGTCCGATGTTGACCAAACTTGTCATCGCGGCGGCCGCGATGATCGCACTCGGGTATCCGGGTGAAGTCATTTCTTCGCCCGAGGGTCAAACGATGCGTTTGGTTTGGGGCGGTCTGTCTTGCATTCCGTTCTTCTACATTCTCTATGTATTGTGGGTAGAACTCACGAAGT
>JBGSIY010000287.1:0-4066 GCA_041742275.1 Pirellulaceae bacterium
CGCTTCCCTCGGCGGCCAAGTGCCGACCCGACGTTACGCTCCCGCCACCGCGGCCACCCAACAAAATCGGTAGATTGTCTGGATCATGTCGGTTTCCATCTGAGATGCTCGAACCAAATAGAATCAAGGAATGATCGAGAAGCGTCCCTGGGCCTTCGGCAATTCCGTCCAGCCGTTGCAAAAAGCGGCTGAACTGTTCGACATGCCACCGGTTGATCAACTGATATTGGGCAATCTTTTGCTCTTGGTTTTCATGATGGGACAACTCATGATGGCTGCTTTGAACGCCATCCAAAAATGAGAAATTACGACCAGACACATCATTGGCAAACATCATCGAACAAACCCGAGTGGAGTCCGTCTGAAAAGCGAGGACCATCAAATCCAACATCATATTGATATGTTCGCGAAAATCCTGGGGAAGCCCTGGACGCTGCGACTCGATGAACTCCGGTGTGAGTTCCGGTTCAGGTCTCTTCCCCGCGGGACGGGCCGAAAACTCGATTTGTTTTTCAACCGCTCGAACGGAATCTAAATACTCATCCAACTTAAATTGATCGTCACGCCCCAAAACCTTGCGCACCTGCCCGGCATCCTCCAAAACAAAATCTAACAGATTCTGATAAGACTCGGTTTGGTGCGTCTCTCGATTCGTTCGCCTTCCAAAAAGCCTCTCATAAACAACACGGGGATTAATCTCTTTGGCGACGGGTCGCGTTGGTGATTGCCAGGAGATGTGTGAGCCATACAAACGTGTATAGCCTACATTGCTATCGACACCACTGATCACTGGTTCGGTTCCCAACTCCAGTGACGGGAGTGGAGTCTGCCCAACGGTATGTTTGGCGAGCAATTGATCCACGGAAATTCCGCCACTACTAATGTCTTTTCCTGTGGTTTTTGCAACAGGCATTCCTGTTAAAAAATTCGCCGTTTTGGCATAGTGCCCATCGCCACCGTGGCTGTGTTTTTTGTCCAAACCGCTGAGGACCAAAACTTTGCTGCGAACGGGTTCCAAAGGCTCCAGCGCCGGCGTCAGCTGGTACTCGTCTCCCGACACCGTTGGCGTCCAGCCTTTCCCCCACACACCATTCGGAAAATAGATGAAGGCGTTGCGAATAGGATACGTGATTTCTTGACGCTGTGCGGCGTGGCCGAATAACGATGGCAGGAAAGGAAGAGCCAATGCCGCCGATGCTCCGCGCAAGAAACGACGCCGCTTCGAAAATGCCATCGTCTGATTTGTCGGTAGTTTTTCAGGCATTCGTTTGTCTTTCTGAGGTCAAGCAAAAGCGGCTCATTCCGCCGCTTTGAAATATCGATTTTGAAAAGCAAAACTAGTAACAATCTCTCGCACGATCTCGCCCGAGCGATGGTCATTTTCGGTCAATGATTTCAGCGAATCATCAATCACGCATTGATCGAATTTAGTGAGTGATCTTCCCAACGCAAACCCCAATAGTTTTCTGGTCAAATGGCCTTCGAACTCAGCGGATCGTTGCAAGAGAATCTTTTTGAGTTGACTCGGCCCCTCAAACTCTTGACCGTTGGGAAGTTTTCCAGTTGCATCGATCGGCAACCCATGTTCGGCGTCGCGCCAACGACCCAATCCATCAAAATTCTCCAGACCAAACCCGAGGGGATCCATGCGATCATGGCAAGACGCACATTCGGGATTGCGGCGATGCAGTTCTAAACTCTGCCTGAGCGTCGCTGCCTGCCCGCTAATACTTTCCGACAACGCTGGGACCCCGGGTGGGGGCGGCGGGACAGGGGATCCCAGGATTTCTTCAAGCAACCAGCGACCGCGCAACACAGGACTGGTCCGTTGCGGATAAGAGGTGCTCATCAAGACGGCTCCCATCGTGATCACGCCTCCTCGTCCTGATTGCGCCGCAGACACACCCTGCCAATCACCATCCGACTCCCGTCCTATTCCGTAGAAATCAGCGAGGCGTTGGTTGACAATCACTTGCTCAGAATCAATTAACTCAAGCACCGATCGATTGTCTTGAAAAATCGCCGCGATGGACCGCACGACCTCTTCTCGTAGATCATTGGCGAGGTCGGGGCGATAGTCTGGAAAGATTTCCGAATCAGGTTTGACCGTTTCCAAAAAGTTGTTTAGCCCCAACCACTGCAAACCAAAATTTTCACCCAGCGACCGCGAGCGGGAATCGGCCAACATCCGTTGAGTTTGCGCCCAGATCTGCTCGTTCGTATCGAGCTGATTTTGTTCCGCAGCCGCTAACAACTCAAAATCCGGTACCGACGACCAAAGGAACAATGCCAGACGCGTCGCTAATTCATGTTGGGTGAGACGTTGCACGCCACCGGCTGGCGACTCGGCCTCGACAACAAACAAAAAATGAGGCGAAGCCAAAACACCCGTCAACGCTTGCCTTAAACCCCTTCGAGCTTCGGGCGTAAATCGATCGCCCCATGAGCCACGTTCGAAACCGTCTTGAATAGATGTGGTCGATGCCTGCGATACCAACGGGCCGCCTGGGTTAGCCCCCGAATTCGCATTGACCGTAGTTTCACTCGTTTCATGGGGTTCCTGGATTTGACTGAACCCGCCTTTACCAAACCGATATAGTTCCATGAGACGTTGATGATCGCCCTCCGTAATAGGGCGCCGCCACGCCCGATAGGCGAACCGACGGATCAATACAGCAGCCAATTCATCGGTGCTTCGATTGTCCTGTGAGACGTCGCCGACGAGATAATTAGCCATAAACCGGTCAAACACTTCGGCGTCATCACTTTCACGATTTTCGACCAACTGCAAGACTCGGCCGAGAGTATCCCACGCGGACGACATGTATTGTTCAATATGGATGGGGGAAGTGAAGAGACTTCCGCCATTGGTGTCGAAGCCCTCGCCCCCTGCTCCGTCTGACGGAATTTCCCATTGCGGATCTACGGGAATACCCACCAAGTCTCGCAGCGAATTCAAGTACTCGGTGCGAGTCAATCGACGGCTCATCACCGTACCTTGATACCATGCTTGGGTTTCATCGGTCGCCAACTGATTGCACAGGTCTTGTTGCGGTCGCGAGTCGAGCCATGAGTAAAAGGCCGCCTTTTGCGGATCTGTCAATTGCGGGCTCCCGGCTGGGGGCATCTCATTCAATCGAATCCGCTTACCCACCTGGTCCCACATTTCCAACTTTTTTGCAGCAGAAACGCCATCTGCAATCGGCGCCAAATCCAGTTCACCACTGGCGTCGTCACCAGAGTGACAATCGAGACAATGACTTTTCAACAATGGCAAAATCTGCGAATCAAATTCTTTTATCCAGTTTTGCAGTTTTTCTGTATCGTCCGCCAGCAACGGAGCCCCCGCCACCACATTACACACAATGACCCACATCAGTGTCGTCAGTTGGCAACGACGAAAATCAAAATTAAGATCTTTTAGATACATCTTCATCCACAAGAATCAAAGAAAATAAAACTCCATATATTCTAGCTGAAAATCGCACCACCAGGAAACCGAGTTACGCCAATTCCGAACGGCATTTAAAACTTAATCGACCTGAGTCCAATGAGGCCGCCTGTCATCGCGTTCCACGGCCGAACAAAAAATTATTTTTTATCGAAAAACAGCTTGCGCCCACCAGAATGGACTTCCGTTTCCCCATTTGTTAATAATAGAAACCGCTTATCACCACCACTTTGATTCCACCGCGCGTCGCTCTCGAGATTGGTAAATCCAGAATACGGGCTGTGCCGTTTTGAGACCCTCAAGTTTGGTTAAACTAAACACAGCGAACGGAATTGAAATAGTGCGGACCCCGACAGGAAGGCAACCAGAGATGTTCAAAAGATTTTTTTGCTCGGAGAGCATTGTCATTTTTGTTATTTTGGCGAATGCTGCCGTTATCACATGGATGTACTTCCCAGGTTTTCGAAACAGTCTCGTTTTAGAAATCCTTGATCGTATCTTCACTGCTTTTTTTGTGATGGAAGCGACAGTGAAGCTCAAAAGCATGGGAGCGAGCACTTATTTCAAATCGGGTTGGAACCGTTTTGATTTCTTTTTAATCACGGCCAGCCTACC
>JBGSIY010000288.1:0-2138 GCA_041742275.1 Pirellulaceae bacterium
TTGCTCGTTCAAGATGACCAAATCGTGGAATGTGGGAAACCCGAATCGGACGTGACCAAGTTGCTATTCACGCCTGATGGCCAACACCTCATCTTGGCTCATGCAACGGAACTCAATTGCATTACGGTCATTAATGTTGCGAATGGGAAATTACTTCGTTCCTCCGGCTCGTTTGTAGGCACCGTCAATGCAATTTCAATGTCCACGGATTGCCAAACGATAGTGGTGGCGGGTAGCGCAAACGACACAAATGGTGTGGTCTTGTTGGATTTCAATACTCTGCGACCGAGTGAAAAGGGACACTTGACGTCGCTGGAGTTGGTCAATGACCAGCATGCCGATTTCGTCAGTGCCACGCTATTTGCCGGTGACACGTTGTGCGCATTTTCAACGGATAGATATGGAATCATCATTGTTGATGTTGAATCGCGGACCAAAGTTGCCGAATTAAAGGAAATTGCCCATCCGCAAGCACTCGCCGTCTCGAGCGACGCTGAGTGGCTTGGGTCTGTGCACAATGAGTCGACGGTTTCGGTTTGGCGTTGGAAAGATGTGCTTAAGGAACTTGGTCCAGCCAAAACGATCAAATCTCACTTTCCAGGTGATCGCAGCCCTCAGCTTGCATTTTCTCCTACTGAGAATTTATTGGCGATTACTTGCTCGCGTGAGGCCAAAAGTGAAAACTATGCTGACTCGGCAAGCGTAGCTGGCGCCTCGCGGGATGACATTGGTATCTCACCCACTGGCGAGCGACAACCAGTCGTGATTGTTCTCATCGACCCCTTTAGCGGTGAACTTCGTGGAACATTGGCGACGAACAAATACAGTCATCTGAATTTGCCAAAAAATGCTACCGAACAAGTTGGAAATGTTGGGGCACTTTCAAAATTGAGTATTTCTCAAGACGGCCAGCGTTTGGCTGCCGGCAGTGACAAGGGGCATATTTTCATTTGGGACTTGGCGAACAAACAACTCGAGTACTGTGCAAATTCTTCGTATCCCGAGGATTTGGTTTTCGATCCCGATGGTCAATATCTATGGGCCGCAGGGTATTACAACCTACTGCGATTTGATTCCCGAAACCAATGGGAACTTCAAGAGTTTAAAGATGTCTCTGGATCGTCAATCGCCTTAAGTCGTGATGGTGCTAATTTGTTAGTAGGGCTCGCGGCGTTTTCTAAAGCAGACGTAAAAAAGGTTTTCGAGGCGCCGGATTCCTATGTCGACGATTTCCTTGGCTTGACATGCTCACCTGACGGTCTCTTTGCTTATGCATTTTTGAATGACAAGTTAGTTCAGTGGAACTTGGAGAATGGCACGACAGACACGCCCTTTGTCTTTCACCGCGAGACAACTGGTGTAAAAATTCTTGACTGTGCTTTGTCGCCCAACGGCAGGATTCTGGCGACGTCAACTGACGATTCGCTAATTCGATTTTGTAACACAGAAAATTCAGAACTTGTCATCACGTTGGTCGGCCATATTGGCCCGGCGAACTCGATCGAGTTTGCACCCGACGGAAAAACGTTGGCCTCTGCTGGAGTCGATGGAACAACCCGGCTTTGGCATGTCGAGCCCTTTACGAATTTGAAAAGCCTGGAATCGGCCCAAGTAGCACCTCGAAAACTTCCGACTAGCGTTTCGTACAAATTGGAAAATGGGGCGATCGTGAAGGTCGTATTCGATCGCCCCGCTGAACAGGCAGAGATTGAGTCTGCCTTGACAGAGGCTCTCCATCAATTGCGTAAGAACGGCAAGAAGTAAACAAATTGCCATTCTGGAATTTGACACGACAATAGGTTTGTGGAGACGTTTGAATGAAATGCAATGATTTTCGGCCTTTGGTGCTTTCACTAATGTTGAACTTGTCGATTGGATTCGTTTCCAAGGCAGACACAGACGTCGGCGGGCCGCTTCCCGCGGGGACGACCACAACATGGTCTTCCTCGGCGAGCCCTTACCGCGTGATTCAAAATATTGAGGTGCCAGCTAATTCCAAATTGTTAATCGAGCCCGGAGTAGAAATCCAGTTTGGCAAATATTCCCTTATCGTCAATGGCACCCTTGTCGCTCAAGGTAGCAAAGAACAGATCATTTTATTCACTCTTGATCGCCGAGATCAAGCAACTGATCGCTGG
>JBGSIY010000289.1:0-2295 GCA_041742275.1 Pirellulaceae bacterium
GGCGGCCAAAGGAATCTGCCCCAGGCGATTGAGAATCTGCATCACTTGTTCTTGATACACCATGACGCCGTGGGTTTCGGCAGTGATCTCGCGGAGCACATCGTGCAGGTACTCCGCCTTGCGTCGGCCATTTTTGACCTCGACATATTGTTGCACCATTCCCCCCTCCAGGGGACCGGGACGATACAGGGCATTGGTGGCGATGATATCACGGAAATGGTCCGGTTTCATCTTCTGCAACAAGTCGCGAATTCCTCCGCTTTCTAGCTGAAAGACCCCCTTGGTTTCACCGCGTTGCAGCAAGGCAAACGTGTCGGAGTCATCCAAAGGAAACGTCAACGGATCGACGCGTTCACCCCGCGTCTGCTCGATGATCTCTACGGCGTTGCTCAAGATGGTGAGGTTTCGCAACCCTAAAAAGTCCATCTTCAGCAATCCCGCCTCTTCCACATCCGACATCGACCATTGGGTGATCACATCGTCCTTGCCAGAAACACGCCCCAGAGGAACGTATTCGATCAACGGCTTGTCCCCAATCACAACCGCCGCTGCGTGAGTTCCAATGTTGCGAGCCAAACCCTCCAATTTTTTGGCATAGTCGATAATCTCGCGAACTTCGCCGTCGATCTTGTAGAGGTTGCGCAATTCCTCGACCTCTTCCATCGCACCGGACAACGTCACGCCAGGTCGCACAGGGACAAGGCTCGTTATTTGATTGACGCGCGAAAGCGGGAAATTGAGCGCCCGCCCGACATCCTTGATCGCCGCCCTCGCGGCCATTGTGTTGAATGTGCCAATCTGGGCCACGTTTTCTTCGCCATATTTATCTTTCACATAACGAATCACTTCGCCCCGACGTTCTTGGCAAAAATCGATATCGATATCGGGAGCTTCCAATCGGTTCTCATCTAGGAACCGTTCGAACAACAACCCATATTTGATGGGGCACACGTGGCTGAGGTACAAGGCATAACAGACAATAGCCCCCACGCCGCTACCCCGCGCTGTGGCCGGGATTCCCATCTTCCGCGCCTGATCCACAAAATCCCAACAGATCAAAAAGTAATTGGCGAACCCCAATTTATTGATCACCCCTAACTCGCGTTCCAGTCGCAACCGCACGACCTCCGAGAGCTCACCATTGGGTAGCATTTCCTCATTTCCCGCATATCGATCATACAAACCCTCCAGACACAACTCCAACAATCGCTGCTCCGGTGTGATTGTCTCCGGCAATTTGAAAACCGGAAAATGCCGCTTGCCCAACTCCAGATCAATTTCGACCGAGTCGGCAATTTCTTGCGAGCGAGCCACCGCGTCATCCAACCCCGGGAACTTCGCATACATCTCACTCGGCGTTCGGAGAAAGTACTGATTCCCATCCATTTTCATCCGCTTGGTATCCATGCGGATGTGACCCGTATTGATACACAACATCACATCTTGAACGTCCGCATCTTCGGCATCGACGTAGTGGCAGTCGCTGGTAGCTACCAAGGGGAGCCCGAGTCGATTGGCAAGATCCACGGAGCCCTCTAGGGCGACACGTTGAATCTCGACACCGTTATTCATGATCTCGATGAAGTAACGTTTACCAAACAATTGATGAAACCACCCCGCGACCTCCCCCGCCGACTTGAGATAATCCTCCGCGCCCGCCGACGAACCCGCCAAAAGCCGTTGATTCAATTCACTGCTCACGCACCCGCTCAAACAAATGAGCCCCTCGCTATACTTTTCCAACAATTCCTTGTCGATTCGCGGCTTAAAATAGAACCCCTCCAGGCTGGCGGCAGAAGCCAAACGAATCAAGTTGCGGAATCCGGTGCGGTTTTGACAGAGCAGGGTCAAGTGATATGTTTGCTCCTTCGACTCCATACTCCTGGCGAAACGACTCCCGGATGTAATGTAGGCTTCGTAACCCACAATCGGATTGATACCCGCAGCTTTCGCTTTTTTATAGAACTCCAACGCACCATGCAAATTGCCATGATCGGTGATAGCCAAGGCGTTCATGCCGTGATCGACCGTTCGTTGCACTAATTTGCTGATGGAACTGGCGCCATCCAGCAGGCTGTAGTGGCTGTGACAGTGTAAATGAACAAAGGGACGAGGGATGTCGAGCATGTTTGAAATGACCTCTGATTGAGATTCACCTCACGGTCAATCGTCAGAATAGGATAAATTATTGCAAACGTTATTCCGTTTGTTCGCATCTTGCCGATTGTACGACGAATGAACAGGGACTCCAATTGCCCGCCCTGAGAATTGGATTTTTCGAAAACCCCAAATTCT
>JBGSIY010000290.1:0-2001 GCA_041742275.1 Pirellulaceae bacterium
CGAAGACCTGATCGAGAATCGGGTGTTTATCATCTACGACCTCGAAGCCGGGCAGTCCGTCGGCCGGATCGACATGCAATCCGAGACACTCTTTCCCATCCATTGCATATCGGCGAACGGTCGTTGGCTGGCGACGACCAAATCTCCCATGCGATCTGCAGGTAGTTCCATGAGTTGCACCGCCACTTCACGCGGATGGCACTCAGAAACGCCACGGCGACTAAGTAGCCAATCACGAACTTTCCCCGACTCCATTCCGTTCGGCAAATAGACTTGAGCAAAAGAACCCAGAGCGCCATGATGGGCCACATAAGGATCGGTAATCGGAAGAATCACTCGGAAACCAGCGCCAAATTCTTGCTCCAATTCGGTTTCTAGATAAATGACATGCGGCGATCCATCTGCATGTTGTTTCGCGTTCATTCCATGGTCCGCCGTGAGCCCCAAAACGGCTCCGGTCGCTAATAATCGTCCCAGTTGTTCGTCAATCGCAGCATAAAAGTCCAGAGCCACGGGGTCTTCCGGAGCGTGTTTGTGCTGAATGTAATCTGTCGTGCTGAGGTACAGAAAGTCGGCCATGTTATTTTCCAACAGCGTCGCACCGGCTTGCAAGACATACAGACTTGCATCGCCGCTATAGATCGCCGGTGTCGGACCGACCAATCCCTCGACATTTTCAATCCCATGCGAGGCCATCTGGGCTTGATTCGCTTTTTCAGAAGAAAACGCAATGCCCCCGCCATCAATCAGGCCGTTGGCGAAGATATCGCGGAGCTTTTCTTTGGCGGTCACGACAGCCACTTTGCGACCCGCTCTTTGGGCATGAGGAAAGAGAGTATCCACCCGCATGAATTTGGCGGAATTCATCATGACTTCTTCACCGGAAGCGGTATCGAAGAAAAAATTCCCACCAATCCCATGCACCGACGGAGGCACGCCTGTGACAATGCTGCTGTTATTCACATTGGTAAAAGTTGGCATCGCCGCTCGCGCAAATCCTCGCCAACCACGCGTCGCCATCTGCGCTAGATGCGGCATTCGTCCGCGAACAAGAGCACAATCCAAATACTCGTCTGCCGAACCGTCCAGGCAAACCACGACAACGGGTTTGGGCGGCGGATGATATGTGCGATTGTTAACTGAGAATGAAGCCATGAATATTTTACCTTTTGTCTCTTATGATAATGAACATTTGATTTGAGTACTTGCCCCCCCAAAAAAAGATCTGACCTGAAACAAGCTGCACATCAGCCTTCATCCGGCTACCACAGGCGTCGGCAATCGAGTCCTCTGCGGCGATCAGTCATATATTGAATCTGCTGTGGAACTTTTGCACCGGGCCGGAGGCCGGTCTCACCGCTTCAGACCACCAACTCAAATTGAACTACCGCAAGTCATTTTTTAATGCCAGGCATTTGGGAATCGTTTGGAATGGTTCCAAACAAACATTCGCCCGGATTCTGAACTTGTTCGCCGATACTGTCAACCAGTTTCTGGACCCAAAATTGCATGAATAATCTTTAACACTAATGTTAAAGGGCTAACACGGATTCACTGGCGATCAAAAATTTAGGCGAGTGTTGGTAAAGCCAATCTTTCGTTGAAGCCCGTTTGATAATTATCGACAACAAGTTTCAGGTATATCGACCCACTCACATAACAAGAGGTTGATCGACGTGCGAGAATTCCCCCGTGACCTGTGAATCGAAAATAGAATCTTGGTCTCTGCAGCGGAATGAATGTTGCCTAACTTCTCATGGCGGCTAAATTCTCATGGTGGATGGCACCGTAAGCTGCTGGAAGGTTGATTTAATGGCTAATGCTCCCGGTTTGCCCAGGAGATGCTTCCGTTTCCCGCTACACCCGCCGCACACCATACCTATTTCTCTCCGCCACTCCTCCCGAATGCTCCTGGCTTGTCCAGGAGATTTTTCCGTTTCCCGCTACACATTGAGGATCACGATCTTCTTACCTCCATTTTCTTACCCATCTGAGTTTGCC
>JBGSIY010000291.1:0-7968 GCA_041742275.1 Pirellulaceae bacterium
GGTTGGCATTTCGGCCATCACCCATTCGACCATCATGCGATTTCGCAACGCTTGCTTTTGCAAATTGTTACCGTCGTTCCCCATCACGTCAGCAAAACGGAAGGGAAGCGTTCGCATTTCAAACGACTCCAACTTCGCCTGCAATACGGCCTTGCACCGGGCGATCACCGATTCGGTCCGGGCTACGTCGGCATCACGACGAACGCTGCGGAGTAAGCCAGCGGCCATCAATCCCAAAACGGCAATGATCGAAATCACCATCAGCAGTTCGACCAGGGTGAAACCGCGTCGACGAACGGGCTCGAGCTGCCATGCAGCCGAACGATAAATAGGAGTTAACGTGGAGTGTCGCATGATTTCGACTCTTTCGTTATGCGTTAGGGATTTACTGTTTTGTGTGTGCTTGAAAACGGGATCGCTGTTTGCCTCACGATTCGTATTCCAAAGCGAGGGGGTCCTCCGATTATCGTCCGCTTTCAAATTGTCATTTAGTTGCGACCCTCGGCGACGCCCAGGTTGGGATGGCTGTCGTCGCAGGGATCATTACTATCGAATTTACTTCTGATTTTTTATTGGGCTGTCACGTTACTCAATTTGCCATTGGAAAAGTTCGTAATGTTATCTTTTTCAAATCGATTCGTGGATGAGACAGCGATGTTTCCCGATGTGAAGGCCGTCGAAGAGAAGACTCCATCGAGACCCGGAGAAGTGAGCTGAAATCGATCCGCCGTGTAATATTCGTTTAAATTACTGGCATTGATAAACCAGTAGGGGCCTACGGTCACGGACCCTTGTGCCAAATGCACGACATCCACCGCCACATTGGTTGAGTTTTGCAGGTCGTTCGTGCCAGTAAACGCCGGGCGGGGGCGGGATACTAACTCGAAATACACGATCGGCTCATAACGCCCGGCAGCTTGCGACTCCACAGCCGTAGCGGGCAGGCTGGTGTTCGGGAATGAACCGATGGGTGCTACGTCACCAGGCGAAGTGCTTTCGCGATATAAATTTGTGAATTCGAAAAACACTTCGCGTTGAGCATCATTTACATTCACCACATCGCCGGGGACGACATTGTAAGCTGGAAAGGCCACAACGTCTCCGGAGTTGTTGACATAAGTCAACGGGTATTGTTTGTTCATGGCCATTCCGGATAACCAGAAAGCCAGTGAGGACTCGGGGGTAAGGTACTGTCCTACCGAATCCCACCAAATGTCAATGCGGCGCGTCGAACCGGAAACGATGGCCAATTCGTTGTGGTTGGGGGAGACACGATTCAGGACTGGCAAAAATTGGTTCACGTTGGCAAACTGCCCCGCGTGGAAATCAGGCGGGTAGATTCCATATTTGGTTTTAAAGGATTCCAACGCCGCATCGATATGAGACAGCTTTTGCTGAAACGCAAATTCGGTGGAACGGTTGCGGGCACCCATAATCGCCGGGAGCGATAGGCCTACCAAAATGGCGATGATGGCAATCACCACCAGCAATTCAATCAACGAAAAGCCGCGTTGCCGCCTCACGCCAAGTTGTCGGCCATTTGACGGTGAGCCAAATGACAGTGAGTTTGAGAGCTGATTCATGGAACGGTCGCTCGTAATGTTGCTGGAACTGAATTTACTTGACATGGGGTACTTCCCCTCCCGCTGACGCTGTTTGTGATTTGACTATCGGACCCGAATTTCAGTTTGCCGCATGATTCGAGACTGAGTCGTGTGCAGAACTGCGTAGGCAACGCCTAACCGCCCTTCAGTTTACCACCGCTCAAACCACCGATCAGTGACATGAGAGGCAAGAACAATGAGACCACAATGAAGAGCACGACGCCCCCCAGGAAAATAATCATCAACGGTTCGATCAACTTGATCATCCCGTCAGTCAACGTTTCCACTTCTTCTTCGTAATAATCGGCGACTTTATACAACATGACATCGAGTTCACCGGTTTCTTCACCGACGTCGATCATGTTAATCACGAGGTCTTCGACCACCGGTTTCTTGAAAACAAGGAAATAGTAAGCGAGCCCGATCATGCCCAGCACCCCTGCCCCGTAGGCCACATACATCCAAAAATCGGGTTTGATAAACAACACCGACAGGGGTGGCAGAGCCAGGGTCGTCATAAAGAAGAAAGCCGTCACCGGATGGAAACGGGGAACCGATTCTGCCTTCATAGGGCGTGAGATCACATCCCCCTCGCGAATCGCGTCGTTCACTTTCAAAAATACTTTTTCGAACATCGCATTGCCCGAGGTTTCGCGTGTGATCGAGAGCCCTTCCAAAATGGGCACACCGCTGGCAACCAGAGCCCCGAGGGTCCGAGTGGTACGAGCCAAGTTACTTTTTTCAACCAGTTTCCCCAGCACAGGGACCTTGAGCAAATACAAATGCCAGCCCATTCGCCCCGCCTTGAATTTACAAATCAAGGCCACGAAGAGCACGATCACAATGGGGATCAGCGGGAAGAGGAACCACAATTTGACGCAACGGTCCGAAATGGCCATCAACAATTCGGTGATCGCCGGAAGTTTCAAACCGAACTCGTCGAACATTTTCTGGAATTCGGGAATGATAAAAATCATAATGAACGTCAAAATCATCGCCGTGAAGAGCACGACCATCACGGGATAAACCATCGCCCCGATGACTTTGTTTTTGAGCGACGCCGTCCGTTCCTTAAACTCGGCCAAACGCCGAAGGATGACTTCGAGAGAACCACCCGCCTCCCCGGCTTTAATCATATTCACGTACAAGCGATCGAAGACCTTGGGGGATTTCGACAAGGCTTCCGACAGGGACGCTCCCCCCTGAATTTCATCACACACGTCGATCAGGGCGTTTTTGAGTGCCCCTGGTTTGGCTTGGTCTTCCAGGATCTGCAGGCTTCTCAAGATCGGCAAACCGGCATCCTGCAAAATCGACAATTGCCGGGTGAAGGTCACCATTTTCTTACCGCCAGCACCGCCGATGGCAAACGATTTCTTCTTGGAGTTCTTTCTGTTGGCCGTGGCTGACGCTTTCTGCACGGCGATTTTGGTAACAAAATAGCCCATCGATCGGATCGTCGCCTGGGCCTCATCCTGCGTTTGGGCCTCGATGACGTCACGAATTTCTTGACCCTGCGGGTCCATCGCTTCGAATTGGAAAGTTGGCATACTTTGGCAACCTCAAAAAAAGGCCCGGTTAAAGGCGTGTTGGGGAATTCAATCCCGTTAATTCATCTGCCTGTGCTCAAATCCGGAGGACCCAGTGGTCCCGCAGACTTTTGCGGCGTTGAGACAGGATATTTCGATGTGGTGTCTGTAAATCGTTTGAAAAGGGGAAACAGTTAGTTTGGGGGATACAGTTAGTTTGATTGCGATAAGGTGTTTTTCAAGGATCGTTTTGGGGGGCAACGCCAAAGGCCCGGGAACTTTGCTCAACAGGATCGTTTTTTCCACGTGGAGATTTGATCCCTTTGGGTTTCCAGTCCGATCTTCCGGTTGATCCACCCCGTTTATTCATTAACCCCGTGTATTCATTATTCCTGTGCTATTTCATTATTCCTGTGCTATACAATCTCGACTTGATTACCGAGCCGTTGGGAATCGACAAAGTCTAGGATATCGAGAAGCTCGGGTTGCGATGAGCCCGAATCCCGTTCCGATAGTATTCTTTAGGATGGGGGGGCGATTCGGCAACTATTTTTTCGAAAAACGGTTTTCAGGGTTCGTTTTAGACTTTTTGGACGGGTCCTCGGGATTTCCCAGCGAGTTGGGTATCCCCCTTTGGGTGCCGCCGGGGCCATTTAGGCGTCTTGGATCGTTTCGCGGATGACTTCTTCCACTGTGGTTTTCCCGTCGAAAGCAAATTTCATCCCCGCATCGCGTAGGACTCGCATCCCCTTGGTTCGAGCTTTTTCTCGCAATTCGTCGGCCGAGCAGTTGGCCATGATCATTTCGCGAAGGTCGTCGTCCAAGATCATCAGTTCAAATAATCCAATACGGCCTTTGTACCCCGTATTGTGGCAGGTCCCGCATCCGGCTCCTCGATAGAACTTGCGGTCCCCCAATTGCTCGCGGGTCAATTCGATTTCCGCGAGAATGTCATCACTAGGTTCGACCGGTTCCTTGCATTCGGGGCAGATCCTCCGCACGAGTCGTTGAGCCAAGATCGCTTCGACAGTGGCTGTGATCAAAAAGACGGGGACCCCCATGTCTTTCAGACGCGTGATCGTGCTGGGGGCGTCGTTCGTGTGTAGAGTGCTAAACACGGTATGGCCGGTGAGCGACGCCTGGATCGCGATTTCAGCCGTTTCGTAATCCCGAATTTCCCCCACCAAAATCTTGTCGGGGTCTTGTCGTAGAATGGCTCTCAGGCAACTGGCAAAGGTCACATCGATATCGTGATCGATGGGGATCTGGATAATTCCGTCAATGTCGTATTCGACGGGATCCTCGGTAGTGATCAGTTTGTCCTCGATCCTATTCATCTCACTGAGAGCCGAATAGAGTGTGGTGGTTTTTCCGGATCCCGTGGGGCCGGTGACCAAGATAATTCCGTTGGGTTTCTCCATGACCTTGCGGAATTCCTTCATCGTCAGTTCGTCCATCCCAACGTTGGCTAAATCGAGAGAAACAACGCTGCGGTCCAATACTCGGCAAACGACGCTCTCGCCAAACATGGTGGGCAACACGCTAACTCGCAAATCGACAGGGTGGCCGCCGATCGTCAATTCAATCCGACCGTCTTGCGGTAGACGTCGTTCGGCGATATCCAAATTGGCCATGACCTTGATCCGCGATGTGATCGCAAACGCGAGATGGCGAGGAGGCGGAACCATTTCGTACAGCACTCCGTCCGCCTTGATACGGATGCGGAATTCTTCTTCGAAGGGTTCGAAGTGAATGTCCGACGCGTGGTCTTTAATCGCCAGCAATAAAACCATGTTGAGCAGTTTGCGAACGGGAGCACTGTCAACCAGTTCGGTCACGTCGCTCAAGTTAATCGCGCCACCACCAGAGAGTTTCTCACTGGCGGCCTTGAGTTCGTTGTCCTTCTGAAGTTCCAAGACGATCTTCTCAATGCTCTCGGTTTCTTCGTTGAAGTATTTGTCAATCAATTTGACGATTTGAGCCTCGGTCGCAATCAGCAAGCGGATTTCAAAACCGAGGAATGTGCGGAGTTCGTCCTGCATGGAGAGGTTCTGGGGGTCGCAAGTCGCGATGGTCAGAATGTCGTCCTTGAGGTGCAGCGGAATCACGCGATAGAGCTGAGCCATGGCGTTGGAAACCACTCGCCTGGCATCATCCGGAGGGACAATGCCTTCGATGTCAACGGTCTGCAAACCGAACTGTTCCCCGAGGGCTTGAATCAACTGGTCGTCGGAGACCAAGCCCATTTCTTCGGCGATTTTACCGATTTTTTGGCCGGGGTTTTGGCTTTGCTCCTCGATCAACATCTCCAATTGGTCATCGGAGATGAAGCCCAAGTCGACCAAAATTTGTCCCATTCGTCGAACTGCCATGTGCTCACGTTTCCGTTATAAAAAATCTCAAAAGGGGCTATTCAAAAAAACAAGACTCAACAAGTTGCTCCAGGGCCCCGGCCTTGTTGCAGTCGGGAGGAGGCATAACTGCGTCCCGGGTGAGGCTTCCATGGAAACACACGCGGGGTAACCATAGGCGACCTGGTAAACCGGGAACTAATCATCCTCAAAATCTTCATCCGGATTCAAATCCAACGGGACTCCCATCCCCATTTTGCGACGGGCATCGGCGATTTTTTTGGCCAGGGCGTCAGGGTCATGAGCTTTGGCTAAAATATCGTCGGCTTCGACTTTTTCTTCGGCCCACAACCGCAACAAGCAATCGTCCATCAAGAACATGCCGAATTTGCCCCCGGTCTGAATCGCCGAGTTGATACGGAACGTTTTGTTTTCGCGAATCAAGTTGGCGACTCCGGGGGTCACGACCAGAGACTCGTAGGCGGCAATACGCCCACCGCCAATGCGCGGGAGCAGTGTTTGAGCCAAGACACCGATCAGAGACGTTGAAAGCTGAGTACGAATTTGGTCCTGCAGATTACCCGGGAAGGCGTCAATGATCCGGTTGACCGTTCCCTGGGCGCTGTTGGTGTGCAGCGTACCAAACACGATGTGCCCCGTTTCCGCCGCCGAAATCGCCGCTTCGATCGTCTCGAGGTCACGCATCTCACCCACCAGAATCACATCGGGGTCCTGTCGCAAAGCTCGGCGAATCGCTTCGGCAAAACTGGGTACGTCGACATGGACCTCGCGTTGGTTGATCGTCGACTTTTTGTGATAGTGGTAAAACTCGATCGGGTCTTCAATCGTAATAATATGATGGTCGACGCGCTCGTTGATGTAATTGATCAACGAGGCCAGCGTGGTACTTTTCCCCGATCCGGTAGGGCCTGTGACCAGGATCAAACCCCGAGGGCGCATACATAGCCGCATGAAAATCTCGGGAACCCCCAGGAACTCGGGAGGGAGCATTTCGTTGGGGATTTGTCGCAGTACCATCGCGATGTTACTGCGCTGTTTGAAAATCGAAACACGAAATCGAGCCTTGTCGGCATAGGCGAAACCGAAGTCAGAACTCCCGGCTTCTTGGAGCTCCCGTTGGCAGCGTTCCGGTGCGATACTTTTCATCAGCGCCACTGTATCGTCGGGCTCCAGCACCTTCGTCTCGAGCTTCCGCAGTCGTCCGTGCAGGCGAAAAACGGGGGGTTGTCCCACTGTAATGTGAATATCGCTGGCGCCTTGTTTAACGCAAGCTTCCAGTAATTTATCGATTAAAACCGTTGCCATCTTAGTTCCTTAGTCGTCGTAAATGCCCCAACATTCCAGGGCGTCTCATTTGGGTTGATTCACGTTTGGGTTGCTGTTGATTCACGTTTGGGTTGCTAGTGGATCTTGCTGAAGATCCCGACACCACAGATTTTCCCTGAAATCCACAGGATCTATGCCCCTGAAATCAATCTAAAACAATGTTTCAGCGCTATTCCTCTTCTTTTTTCGTAGCCTTAATTGAAACGCCCGGTTTTTTCCTTTAACCGCCCTGTTTTCCCTCTCAATCAATTGTTCTCAAAGGCGGTGAATAGTCCAAACAAATCGGGGGAAACGCCAGGGAAATCGCAAAATCACCGAAAAAAACGACGTTTGGTCGACAATGACGCTGGGATTTGCTGCGGTTCATCCATCCATCGGTTTTTCTCGATATTTGGCTTTCACTGTGTTTCGACGCCTTTTCTCGCATTGGGCCCGGCCAATTTTATTGTGATGCTTGGGGGCGCGTTGTAATTCTGGGGTCGCAGGTTGGTGAAGAAACGCTCGATTCGTTTAATCTTGTTCTGTTTTCTTAGCCACCCGGTAGACCTCTTCGAACGTCGTAACGCCCTTGAGTACCTTCTGGATCCCGTCGGAGAACAGAGTATCCATTCCTCGGGAAATTGCGTATTTTCTGAGTTCAACAGAGGAGGCGTTGCGGAAGATCATTTCCCGGATTTTGGTGTCGATCAGCAGGAGTTCGTAGATCCCCAGGCGTCCTTTGTAGCCTGTTTTTTGGCAGCTGTTGCAGCCCTTGCCTTTCATGAATGTTGCCGTTTCGACCTGCTCTTTTGTCAGGCCGACCTCGTCGATCATGGATTTGGCTGGAGTGAATCTGGCGCGACATTTGGGGCAGATGGTCCGCACTAACCGCTGGGCGACAATCGCGACCACGCTACTGGCCACCAAATAACTGGGAACCCCCATGTCGACCATTCGCGTCACAGCACTGGGCGCATCGTTCGTATGCAGTGTACTGAATACTAAGTGTCCAGTTAAACTAGCCTGAATTCCCATCGAAACGGTCTCGGCATCCCGCATTTCCCCGACCTGAATAATATTGGGTGCTTGGCGTAGCATGGAGCGAATGATGCGAGCGAAGTCGAGTCCGATGTTGTGTTTCACCTCGACCTGGTTGAT
>JBGSIY010000292.1:0-5511 GCA_041742275.1 Pirellulaceae bacterium
CGCAGAGTTCCTGCCGTTTGAAAAGGTCGAAATTTATAATATCTCCAACGGCAACCGTTTTGCCACCTATGTGATTTCAGGTGAACGGGATAGCGGAGTGATCTGCCTGAATGGCGCCGCGGCGCGAATGGTTTCTCCCGGCGATCTGGTGATCATCTGTAGCTACGGCATGCTGGCCGATCATGAGATTGAGCATCATCGGGCGGCGATCGTGATGGTCGATGCCGATAATCAGATCACTTCTGTCGATCATCGACCTGTCCTGTCGCAGCTACCGAGCGTGCCGGACTGATATGTTCGACCTTTGTTGTGCAGGCTTTTGCAAATACGTTTCAAGAAGCTAGAAAATCTTGAATCTGAATGGAGTTCGTAGGCAGGGACGAAGCGGGCGCGTACACCGTTGGGTGGAGCCCCTGCCAAGGGGCACGCCTCGTTGGGCTAAACGAAATTGGGCTAAACGAAATTGGGTCAATTGATTCCAGCCGGATAATCACAGCCGGAAAAGATTTTTATCCTTATAAACCGATGTTTTGGCCCCTTTGGAATCCGGCCCTTTTGATTCTAGGCGAATCGCACTAGAGCGTAACTTCGTTTTCCCTTTCGCAGCACGACCGTTGTTTCGCTGGCCAAATCGTTAAGTGACAACACTCGATTGAAGTCATCGACACGAACGTTGTTCATGTAGACTCCCCCGTCGGTAATTGCGCGTCGCGCCTCGCCTTTACTCTTGACTAGGCCGGTCGAGGCTAACGCATCCACCAGCAGACAGGCACCGCTGGCGAGGTCGTCGCGAGACAAGGTGCAACTGGGAACATCGGCAAAAATCTGTTGCAATTCTCCATCGCACAAATCGCGAATCTCAGCGCCGAAAAAAATCTGTGTCGCCTGTTGGGCTTTTTCCAGTCCGGCGGATCCATGAATCAGTAAAGTCAAATTTTCGGCCAAACGCAGTTGGCTTTCACGCAAATGAGGCCGTTCCAATCGCGATTGGTCCAGGGCTTCAATTTCTTCGCGACTTAGATCAGACAAAAATCGTAAACATTTTCCCGCGTCAGAATCTTCTGTGTTAACCCAGTATTGATAAAACTGGTAGGGACTCGTCCGTTCGCCGGACAGCCATACGGTTCCCGTCTCGGTTTTCCCCATCTTCGTGCCGTCACTTTTGGTCAACAGCGGGCAGGTGATCCCATACAATTGGGCCGAATTCATGCGGCGCCCCAGATCGATCCCCGCAGTGATGTTACCCCATTGATCGCTGCCTCCGACTTGCAACTCACATTGGTAGTCTCGGTTTAAATGTACGAAGTCGTAGGCCTGGAGCAGCATGTAACTGAACTCGGTGTAGCTGATCCCTTCATCACCCGCGATTCGATTTTTTATCGAGTCCTTGGCTAACATGACGTTGACGGAGAAATTTTTGCCGACGTCTCTTAAAAAATCAATAAAACTGAACTTGCCGATCCAATCGACGTTATTCACGACAACAGGACGTTGATCGGATGAGTCTGAGCCGAGAACGCTTAAGATTTGTTTTTCAATTCCCGCCACGTTGGCTTGCAATTGTTGTGAATCCAAGAGATTGCGTTCGACGCTTTTTCCAGAAGGGTCACCGATCATCCCCGTGGCTCCCCCCACAAGGGCAATGGGGCGATGTCCCGCCAATTGGAATCTCCGCAATGTCATCAGCGGGAGCAAGCTCCCGACATGCAAACTATCGGCGGTAGGATCAAAGCCGCAATAAACCGAACGAGGTTGAGCGTTCAACCAAGATTGCAATCCCGTTTCGTCTGTGGTTTGGTAAATCAGACCGCGCCATTGAAGTTCGGCAAAAATATCAAAATTCATAATTGCGTTGAATGGAAAAAGTGAATGCTCGGGACCCCCAGACACTTTAACGTTTTTCTGCCCCGTTGTCAGGTGAGTTGAAATCGGACAAGTCGAATTGTGAATCGGCAAAGGAACCGCCATAATAGAAACGCCTCGGATGGCCGCTGGCGGGGAGGGGAACTCCTTAAAGTCAAAATCGGAAATCCCCAGGCCAAGGCCTCATACCGCATCACCTTGGCCGTTCCCCTGGCCGTCCCGACGATGGTCGGTCAGAACCGTCGACAGGAGGTCAGCAACAGTCTGAAAATGAGAGTCCCGCAGCGGCAGTCCGTCAGCAATGAAGTGGCCGGTTCGAAACTAGTCCGAGGTCGGCTGGGTGCTTGATCAGAGAATTGTTCGGAAACGAATTAATGATTCTTTCTGTAAAACGACAACGGATGTTCATATCGAATGTTCCGGTATTGGATGAGTTTCGAATGGAAGCCGAGCGATGGAAATGAAGTGGAGGCAAATCAGGGGACGCGACGAACGGGCGGGGTGGCTATTTGCACTGCCGTGGTTGGTTGGGTTTCTGTTGTTGTTTCTGTGGCCTTTTTTGGTTTCGATTTATTGGAGCTTTTGTGAATTTGACTTGGTGAATCCGCCGGTGTGGCGGGGCCTGGAGAATTACGAACGATTGGCAAATGATCTTCACAACCACACCGCGTTTGGCCTGGCGATCGCCAATACGTTGTACTACGTGGCTTTCTCAGTCCCCCTGTCCATGTTGACCGGTGTGTTAATGGCCAGCCTGTTGTCGCGCCCCATGTGGGGACAAGGGATCATGAGGACCTTAGTTTATTTACCCAGCGTTCTCCCATTGGTGGCCGTGAGCATCTTGTGGGTTTGGCTGTTGGATCCGCGACAGGGTTGGGTCAATTGGCTATTGTCTTTTTTGGGGATTCCGCCGCAAAATTGGCTCAATCAGTCCCGCTCTCTATTCAGTTTGGAAACGCTCAATTACATGTCGGCCACCCCCATGCGTGAATGGTCGCTGGCGGGGAGCAAAGACGGTTTGATTTTGTTGACATTGTGGGGAGTGGGAAACTACATGGTCATATACCTAGCGGCCATCGGAGATATTCCTCGTGGGTTGCATGAGGCATGTGAGCTGGATGGGGCTGGCCCTGTTCAAAGATTCTTTCATGTGACGCTTCCGATGCTGTCCCCCGTCCTCTTTTTTCATCTGGTGATTGGTCTGATTCGGGGAGTGCAAACGTTTACTTCCGTTTACATACTTAGCGAGGGAACGGGCGAGCCAGGGGGATCGTTGACCATGGTATCACTGCAACTATTTATATCGGCGTTTACCGATTTGGAAATTGGCTACGCGTCGGCCATGTCGTGGGTAATGGTCGTGATCCTATCCATCGCCACGCTGGCCTTGTTTCGCACTTCCAGCCAGTGGGTCCACTATCGCACCACCGCTTAATTCGTGTTTATGCCAGGGGGGGAAGGAACCATTATGAAAATGAAAGCGGAACAACTCCCGTTTCCTGAAGCGAAAGGTTTTCGTTGATGTTTTTACGTGGCGTCTTAATTGCAGTAGGGTTTTTGCTACTGACGGGGTTGGCCCTGTGGTGGGAGCGTCCGCAAGGTGTTCCTGCGGGGCGAGAGGAGGTTGTCTTTTGGCATTTCTGGGGTGGTGAAGATTTAGAGGTGGTACGCGATGTTGTCCGTCGCTTCAATCAATCGCAAGAACAATATTGGGTCCGAGAGATTGCGATGCCTGGAAATAATTTGCAGGCCAAACTTTTTCTGTCCATCGCGGGAGGTTCGCCGCCCGACCTGGTAAATCAAGACGATTCGATCCTGGCCGATTGGACAGAATCGAAGTTGATTCTCCCGATCGACCAGGTAGGGCCAGCTGAAGAGGTGCGCGCGGTGCAAGAGGCCATGCTGCCCGGTGCTCGCAAGTTGTCCGAGTACCGCGGGCAAATGATGGCTGTTTGCAATGGTTTGGATGTGCGGGCATTGATTTATAACGACACGGCTTTGGAAGCAGCCGGGTTGTCGGCACCCTCGACAATGGAGGAATTCAATTCAATTATTGGAGCCTTGTCTCCGCCCGGACGGGACCGTGACCGCGCCTTTTACACATTTCTGCCCGACCATCGTCGATTATGGGCCTGGGGGATCGTCTTTGGTGGCTCATTTGTTGACGCTGACAATTCAGTCAGATTGGATCATCCTGGCACCGTCGCTGCGCTCAGATGGATGCAATCGTTCTCCAGGGACTATGGCAGCGATAACTTGGCCGCCTTTCGAACGGCGGATCAGTCTCTCCCGGGCAAGGCCTTTCCCTTGTTGCCGATTTCGGATGATACTGTGCAAGGTCGGTACTTATTTGTAATGGATGGCCAATGGCGAATTCGCGATATCGAACGTTTTAATGCGCGACGAGAAGCCGAGGGGAAGTCAGAAATTAAGTTCGGTGTTTGTGCACTTCCTCCACCGGCAGGCGGTCGCGAGCAGGCCGGTTGGATCAACGGGAATTTTTTTGTTGTCCCCCGTGGCGCCAAACAAAAACGGGGAGCGTGGGAGTTTATGAAATTTTGGATCGGCCATGACACACCCGCTGAAGCGGCGGAGACTTGCCAAGCGGGAAGTTGGATCCCAGTGAGCGCACGTGTCTTAGGCGATCCGAGTTTTCAAGAGTACCTCACGGCTCATCCTTTATTCAGCAAATTTATCGAGCTGGCCGGCAGTCCCAATCAGATCCCAATTCCGATCATTCCGGGCGCCGAGAAACTGAAGCGGGAGTTAAACCAAGCAGTGTTTAGTGTCATGCAAGATCTCGAAGCCAAACCCGAGGCAGCGCTTCGGCAAGTTACGACGCCATCACGCATTCAGAAACTTCAGTTAGGGGAATCGCCGTGAGCCCATTGATTTGGCGGACACTACGGCGAGTCGGGTTTTATGCCCTCGTGGTGGCACTCGTTCTTCCGTTCGCCTGGCCGATGTTGTTGTTGGTCATCGGATCGTTAAAACCGGCAGAGCAATTGACTCGCGACCCTCAAGGATTAATTCCCGACCGCGTGGCCTGGCAAAACTACAGTGAAGTGTTTACCAACATGCCCTTTTTGACCTACCTGAGAAACACACTGTTTATGTGTGTGGGCTGTGTCATTGGTTCGACACTTTCCTGCAGTCTCGTGGCCTATTCTTTATCACGTCTGGAGTGGGCCGGTCGTCGTTTTTGGCTCGTCACCGTTTTGTTGACATTGTTGTTGCCTTGGCAAATGACCATGATTCCGCGATTTGTGTTGATAAGTCAAGTTGGGCTTTACGATTCGCTATGGGCGATCGTGTTACCGGCGTTTTTAGGAGACGCTTTTTTTATATTTTTACTTAGGCAGTTTTTTTTGTCCGTTCCCGAACAGTTACTCGATGCGGGACGTCTGGATGGTCTCGGACCGTGGGGACTGTTTTGGCAGATCATGGTTCCATTATCGAAGCCAGCAATTGTCACCGTAGCACTATTTCAGTTTGTCGAGACCTGGAATAACTTTGGAGGCCCCCTTTTATATCTGTCCGATCCCCAAAAATTTCCGTTGGCCTATGGCTTGGAACGCTACGTCAGCTCTTATGGCGACCAGTTGCATTTATTGTTGGCGGCCTCCGTGTTGTTCTCGCTGCCGCTGG
>JBGSIY010000293.1:0-1579 GCA_041742275.1 Pirellulaceae bacterium
CAATCCACACACAAACACACTCTGGCTACCTTGGAATCTCCTCGTTTACAAATCCCTACCTTCTCCCTGCGTCCCGAAAACTTTTTTGACAAAATCGGTGGGATGCTAGGTTTCCAAGATATCGATTTTGAAAACCACCCCGCCTTTTCCGATTTGTTCGTCCTGAAGGGGCCGGACGAAGATCATATTCGCAGCTTTTTCTCGACGACGATTTTGGATTTCTTCACCCAGAACCCGGGTGTGATGATTGAGGCCCAACCGGGATTGATGATTTATTATCGACCAGGACGCAGAAAGACCGAGGATATCGCTGGCCTGCTGGCCGAAGCCTATACCGTGTTTGGTGCCATTGTCGACGGTGGGCAATCGACATGATCGCAGCAAATCAGGTCCCCCTTGAGCTTCCTTCAACAAGATGAACGCGGGACGTCCACCCCGGGGCGCAGCACTAGCCCACGCTTAACCCGAGCAACCTAGTTTGTCCTTGCTTTGGGGTTTATTTTTTATCCTGCAAATTCCCCCACTCGGGTACCCGCGCACGGCCTAGGTTTCGCATGAATTCCGGCGTGGTCACTCCCATCGAAACATAAATGCTAATGAAATTGTCGACGGACATTTGCACGGGTTTCACTTGCTCCACCGGTACAAAAATCAGCCCGCCACCAAAGGGAATCGGGGCCGTGGGAATGATCACGACATGAAACTCCTGTCCCTCGACGGCAATCTTTTCGGGCGAAGGCATCAGGGCCAACACGCCTGTTCCCCCCACGCCTCCAAAATAACAAAAGACCACGCTCATGGCCTTTAACTCCGTTTCTTCGCGAGGACTGAACATCTCAATCAACTGCTTGAGACTCCCGTACAAACTACCAATGATCGGAATTTTTTTCAGCAGCCAATCCATCAATGATTGCAACGCTCGCTTAGCTCCAAACTCAAACAATACCCCCAAGGCAAACAAGGCCGCTAATACGGTAGCGATGCCGACCAAGTAGGCCGTGAAGCCTTCCGATCCGAACTGCAATCCAACTTTTGCCAGAACGCGTCCGGCTACGGTCTGAGGTCCCAAGAAGTCGCGAATGAAAGCCGTGACCCAGGCAACAATGGCGACCGTGAGGACCAAGGGGAGTACGGCGAGTAGGCCGGCCATAAAATAGCCGACCAATTTTTTCCAACCGAATTTCAGCCAACCCTGCATGGACCGGTCTCCCGCATAAAAGCCCAAACGACCACCCTATTCACCTGCCTGATCTTACAGCACGCTCCAGCGCCAAGCCACACCCCCAGCTATTAGGACAGGCTTAATTTACTTGACTGCCATGCCGACATCCGGTATACTTTTCAAACATGACGGGAGATCGCGACCAAAACCGATTCGATCCCCTTTGACGATTCAGAGACTTAGTCTTGTTAAAATTCGGTCTGGATTGGAGAAATGACGATGACCCTCGCGCGTAATCAGTTGATTGATCTGGAAGTGACACGATACTACCACTGTATATCTCGTTGTGTTCGTCGTGCTATGCTTTGTGGCGAGGGCTTCGAGCACCGTAAACAGTGGATTGAAAACCGCCTGGAA
>JBGSIY010000294.1:0-1714 GCA_041742275.1 Pirellulaceae bacterium
GTTTTCAAGAAAAATTTCCAAAATTTTTGCACGGAACTGATCTGGGCTTTTTCATCGGGAGAATGGGCACCACGAATATTGGGGCCAAAACTGATCATTTCCATCCCCGGGTAATGTGCTCCGATAATGCCACATTCCAAACCGGCATGGCATGCTGAAACATGGGGCGACTCATGAAATAAATCCTGGTAAACGCGGCTCATCAAATCGACAATCGCCGATTCGGGGGCCGGTTGCCAGCCCGGGTATTCTCCAGCCAGTTCTACCTGAGCCCCCGCCAGTTCTAATGTAGCGCGAATCATCCGTGCCAGATCATCTCGTTCGGAATCGACAGAGCTGCGAGTTAAACAAGCCCATGTAATCGAGTTGTTGGCTAAGTGAACTCGCGCCAGGTTGTTACTGGTTTGCACCAAACCCGGAACGTTCGGACTCATTCGAAAAATGCCATGATGGATGGCATAAGTCGCCTGCAAGATGCGTTCTTGATGTTCCCGAAAAACGACAGTCTCTGGCAGTTCGGATTCCACAAACGAGATTGTTAGGTCCGGGTCCGTCACTGCATATTCGCCTTGCAGCACTTGAGTTTCTGACAGCAACCAAGTTTGAATGTCGTTTACTTTGTCTCGCTCGCAAGTAATCACTGCAGTGGATTCGCGAGGGATCGCGTTCCGCAAGGAACCGCCGTCGATCGAGTGAATCAAGAGATCGAATTGATTGTGGAGTTGCCACAGCAAACGATTCATGAGTTTATTCGCATTGCCGCGACCAAGATGAATGTCCATGCCGGAATGACCGCCTGTCAGGCCGCGCAGACTGATGGTCCGGGCGACATGATTGCTTGGAGTGGGCGTTGCCGAGAGAGCGAGCGTGCCCGTCACATCCACGCCCCCTGCGCAGCCGATGGTCAGTTCCGTATCGTCTTCTGTATCGAGATTGAGGAGGATGCGGCCGCGCAGCCACGAGCTCTGCAAAGCTTTCGCGCCGGTCATTCCTGTTTCCTCGTCGATAGTAAACAGAGCCTCCAGTGGTGGGTGCTCTAGATCGTTAGCGGCCAGGACGGCCATGATGGCTGCCACACCTATGCCGTTGTCGGCTCCCAAGGTGGTGCCTTCAGCCCGAACCCAATCTCCCTCGATCAGCATGTCGATGCCTTGCGTGTCAAAATCAAATTGGGTGTCCGTGTTCTTTTGGTGGACCATGTCTAGGTGAGATTGGAGAATCACAACCGGCCGATCTTCTCGTCCCGGCGAGGCTGGTTTGCGAATCAGCACGTTCCCCACCGAATCGACTTCGGTGGGCAAATTCAGTGAATTACCGAAGTCCACCATAAACTGAGTAACCCGTGTTTCACGCTTGGAGGCACGGGGGACTTGGTTTAGTCGTTCGAAAGCATTCCACAGAGCGGTGGGGGCTAATTGGGCTATTGAGGTGCCGGTCATCGCAATTTCTCGGAAAAAAGGGATTGATAGGAAGTTTGTATTAAACCAAAACTCCAAGATTTGCGTAACCGTTGCCAAGATGGTATTTTTAAGTCGGTTCGGCGTCAGCAGCCAAGCTTCTTCTAAATCTTAATAACGAAGGCAGTAGGCACCCCCATTTTCTTGCCAATTTCGGTTGCTTCGAATTTGGGCAGATAGAATGAGCGTGATCTGGCTGTCCGGTTTTGAAAATATTCTGTCTGTCCCGTCTCGAAACCGCAAATGGCTTTGCTGCC
>JBGSIY010000295.1:0-3881 GCA_041742275.1 Pirellulaceae bacterium
ATCGCGGGCTTAACTCCATCCCCCGCAGTACGGCATCTCGGAAACCTCCAATCGGTGATTGCGAGTTGCCTCTTGTATTGTAGTGCGCAAGTTCGCGAGAGAAACCCTTTTTTCTGGGAGAAAAACGGCACAGGCCTTTTAGCGTCGGGGACTCGGTTCCTCACTGGCAACTCGCCCGGGTGCCGCTCCCTCCAAAATCGAAAATTCTGCCCAGACAGGCATATGGTCAGAAATTCGCATCGCCTCTTCCATCCCTAAATTAAAGTGTTTGAGGAAGTCGAACACGCCGGCCTCGCCTGTAAACTCGGTCGTACTGCGAGCGTCGAAGAGAAGATTGTCTAACTGCTGCGTTCCCAGGGTATCAGTGGGTTTGTTTTGGATCGCCCAGCTCAGTCCAACTTGCTGACCGCTAGGGATCAATCCCCGATCTCCGGCTTGGAAGTCTCCTAAAATAATCACGTCATCTTCACCGCGACCATCCTTGCGAACCGCGCGAAACAACTGCGGCAGGTAGGCTAACTCATCCGCGGTACGACGCGTTTGAAAATGAACGTTAACCAAAGTGAACGTGAATGCTAAATGGGGCCGAGGGGCCGCCGCCCGAAACCAACCGACAAAGGGCGGGCGTTGCAGAACGCCTTCGGGATCATGCACAGAATAGGTGAACGCATCATCCAATCGCACGGTGTCCTGATTGAAGATAAACGCCGACTGCTCTGCTTGGGTTCCTGTATTGGCGACGGGACTGAGAGCATAAGCGTAGTTCAATTGCCCTTCATTAATCCGGCGCACAAAACGTTGCAGCAGTGCCGGATCGCTTGCCCGCACCTCTTGCACGGCAACAACATCAAACTTTTGGAAAATTTTGGCCAGATAAATCAGTGTGTTTTCATCGGTCAGTTTCTCATCGCTGAGCGCTTGCACGTTGAAGGTAGCCACTCGAATCGAATTTGAATTGACCACGGGTGTCGCCCAGCCACTGAGTTGCGCTGGCAAACGCGGTTGACCTTCTGTGTCCTCCGTTGCATTTGAGATCTGCGAGGTGAGGAGACGTAGCGCATCTTCGGGTGATTGAATTTGATCGCGGTGATAGAGGGCCCAGCCCCCACCAACGATCACGGTCGTCAAAAGGAGTGTTAGTGACATGCGGGACATGGAATTTCGCCTCTCGAGATGCTGAGCCGAGTTATGCGTGCTCCCGAGCGAGGGGGGCTCGAGGCAGACGATCATCATTGTTATCGGCATCGAATCCACCCACTCCGCAAAAACAGAATGGTAGCCACGATCAGGGCGGTAACCACGATCAGGTGAATCGCAACGATCTTGCCGATCACAGCGACACGACTAAGGCGCTGCAAGGAACTTGTTTGACATCGCGTGCGGCACATCCCTACGTTGAAGTAGGTCTCAGCTCGCTATTTTTCCTCGCCCCACAAACGAACCAACTCCAATCCCACCTCACAGGCTGCCGTCATTTCGTCCAGCGAAGCCCATTCGAGGGGGGAGTGGATATTGTGCTGACCCGATGAAAGGTTGGGAGTCGGCAACCCTTTTTCGGTCAATTGGCTACCGTCCGTCCCGCCACGAATAATCGCCAGTTCCGGTGCACGGCCCAAACTTCGATGAGCCTCCACGGCCAACGTCACAGCGCGTGGATCACGCCCCAGACCCTCTGCCATATTTCGGTACTGCCGATGCACGTCGACGTCAATTTTCACTCCTTCCACGGCCAACTCGACATCTCGTGCGACCAAACGCACTAGATCCGCCTGCACTGCCAACTGTGACGTTTCGAAGTCCCGTAACAGAATGCGGATTCGAACTTGGGCCACCCCACCTTCGATCGTATAGGGATGCAAGAACCCTTCGCGTCCCTCGGTTTTTTCGGGAGCGAGATCAGAGGGCAAGCGTGAAAACAACTCCCCTGCGGCCCTCACGGCGTTGACCATCTTCCCCTTGGCAATGGATGGATGAATATTGACCCCCGTGATTGTGACAATCGCCACATCCGCCGAAAACGTTTCCTGATCGATTTGATCCCTTCCACCTCCATCGAAAGTGTAACAAACGTCCGCTCCCAATTGATCCAAATCGACATGCCACACACCGCGGCCAATCTCTTCATCGCAAGTGAACAACAAGCGGATGGGCCCATGCTCCAGTTCGGGGCTTTCCATCACCACATTGGCCAGTTCCATCATGATCGCCATCCCCGCTTTATCATCGCCGCCCAACAAAGTGGTTCCGTCGGTGGTAATGATCGTTTGCCCTTGGGCCGCCGGAAGTTCGGCACACGTTTTCGCAGCGATAACTTTTGACGGGTCCCCCGACAAACGAATGTCAGCGCCGTCGAAATTTCGAATGACTTGCGGCCGCACGTTTTTGCCCGTGGTCTCGGGCGAAGTATCAAAGTGAGCATTAAATGCCACCACGGGGGCATGGGGGCGCCCCTTCGCTGGAATCCGTGCAAGAACGATACCTTGTTGATTTTGTGCGACATCTTCGACTCCCATCTCGATCAATTGGCGTACGACCAACTTTCCCAACTCCAATTGACCCACGCTACTTGGATACTGATCGGTTTCATCATTGGCGGTCGTGTCGATTTTTACATATTGCAAAAAGCGTTCCAGCAAACGTTCTGAATTCATTGCTCGTGACTTCCCTGGGGGTAGCGTTGTCTCTTGGATTATTTTGGTGGTCGCCGTGATTGACGTCGATGCGACAAAACCATTTTGCCTTAATCTCCCTGGTGTTGTAACGGGGCAGGGGAGGCGCGAGGTCGAAATGGAATTTGAAATTAGGCCAGAAGCCCAGAAGGGCGGGTAACGTGCGAAATCTCTTGGGCCAGCGACGGAAAAAACCGTTCTTCTTCGGCTAGTTCAGTTCAGCCTCTGGGCGACATGAATCGGCTACGAGCCACCCAGTGCCAGAACATCAATTCATTGGCTTTTAAGCGTTCGTTTAATAAATGACTCGTTTTTATTGGGCCGTGTGGTCGAAATCCGAGCTCACTTGTGTCACAATTGGGGGATTCAATCCGCCGGTCTCGCAAGGGACTTTTTTCCGATTAACAGGCAAGTCGATTCGTTCCATTATGGCCAGCAAAAAAGTTCGCTATTTGGTGTTTGATGCGGAAAGTGTGGCCGACGGCCAATTGGTTTCGCAAGTCCGTTATCCGGGTGAAGATCTTGAGCCCATCGAGGCGATCGATCGCTATCGCAGCGAGCTGTTGGAAAAATTCGAAACCGAGTTTATCCCCTATACCTTCCAAGTTCCCATTTCGATCGCAATTGCCAAGGTCGATGCGGATTTGGAATTGATCGATCTGGTTACCCTGGACGACCCGCACTACCGCCCGCACATGATCACAGAAAATTTCTGGCGAGGCTGGAGTGCTTACGGAAAACCCACGTTGGTCTCATTCAATGGCCGGAGTTTCGATATCCCCTTGTTGGAACTGTCAGCCTTTCGCTTTGGGATCAGCGTTGCCGATTGGTTCAATATTCAGTTGAAGAGTTGGGATCAATACCGCAATCGTTATAACCTGAACGCCCATTTGGACGTGCAAGAACTCCTGACGAACTTTGGGGCGTCGCGATTAAATGGCGGCCTTAATTTAATCGCCAATCTGTTGGGTAAGCCTGGGAAAATGGGGGTCGCCGGGCATATGGTCCAAGAAATGTATCAACAAGGCAAGCTGCGTGAGATCAACGATTACTGCCGCTGCGATGTTCTCGACACATATTTCGTGTTCCTCAGAACGGCCGTGTTACAAGGCCAAATTTCACTCGATCGTGAACAGGAATTGGTAGCATCCACAAAATCTTGGCTGGAAAAAAAAGCCTCTGATTATCCGGTTTATGCCAGTTATTTAGAGC
>JBGSIY010000296.1:0-2739 GCA_041742275.1 Pirellulaceae bacterium
CGTGCGGCTCGCATCGACGCTCCCCGCAGCGGCGACCACGGCCGCTCCACATCCGTTGGACAACGCTTTGGAAATCGCCCACACCGGTTTGGCACGCATGCAGTCGTCAATCCATGACTACACAGCGACCCTCGTAAAACGAGAGTTGGTAAATGGTCGTGTTGGCGATCAGGAATTCATGAAAATTAAAGTGCGTAATGCTCGATCCGTTAATGGGAAGCAAAGCCCCTTCAGTGTTTACATGAAGTTTTTAAAGCCAGTGGCGGGGCGCGAAGTTTTGTATGTCGATGGCAAGAACAATGGTAATCTTCTGGCCTACGAACCTGGCACCTTAACAGGATTTAAAACGTTTGCACTTGATCCTGATGGTTGGATGGCCATGAAAGGAAATCGCCACCCGATCTACGAGGCCGGTTTGGAAAATCTCGTTTGCCAGTTGATTGAAAAAGCGGAGCGGGACAAGGCAGCCGGGCATTGCGAAGTCGAGTATCGCGAAGGAGCTAAAATCAATGGTCGCAGCTGCATGATGATCCAAGTGACTCATCCGGTTCGTCAAGCTCCTTATGATTTTTATCAGGCGCAAGTTTTCATTGACGACGAACTGCAGGTCCCAATTCGTTATGCCGCATACGATTGGCCAACGGCTCCTGGACAAGCTCCTACTTTGTTGGAGGAATACACCTATCTGAAAATTGAACTGAATGTCGGTTTAACCGATGCCGATTTCGATCCAGCAAACAGCGAATACAAGTTTCCTGGATACTAAGAACTGACTTTCGGCAGCAAAAACCGCAATCGGTAGATTGCTCCAGGGTAATCCATCGAGGGGCAAAACGCCCTCATTAAAAAAGCAACTTTGACAGGCCAGTGCAAGTTTTTGTACTGGCCTGTTTTGGTTTTGGCTCAAGTAAAAAAGATCATCCGGCAATTGAAAAGAGTATGACACGCCAGACTGAATTTCCAAAAATCGAGGTGTCGCGGCATTGGAGCAGAATCTCTGTAGGGCAGCGAGGAAGTCGGTTCTGATCCAATCGCTCGTGTTCGTTCCCTAACAGAACAAGGGAAGGCCAAAATTTAGTTGGCTACCGTGTATCACTTTCGATTGTCGCCCCGTAAGATAGAGATGCAGTCTACGATTTGGGCCGCGTGCGTTGCCGTTGTCCAGCAACGTTGCTGCGTGGTTACCCGCATGCAGGGAATTCGTGTCTCAACATGCTGCTCGGGGAATGAAGTCAGGCGTCCTGCACGCCGCCTCGGTATTTTGAGTAAAGACCTTCGATAAATACCTGAGGAATTGTACGGAATTAAACGGCGATTTGGCTCAATGTCGCTCGAGGAGTCGAGCCACTTACTTAATATAAGGATCTCGGGACAATTACTTAAGTGATCGGCTGGAGTGGGACATAGTAATTTTGTTTGCCGCGACGTACGGGTGGGAGTGACGTGCGGCTGGCAGTAACTTGCTGGGGGACCTGTTGATCGATGTTGGGTGCCAACGGCCTCCAAGATGTCAGTCAGACGAAAAATAATAACGTTCTAGAAATTTGAAATCGATTTATGCCGCTTAGAAATATTGTAGTTATCGCTGTTGCCGCGATTATTTCGCTTACTTGCTATAGCGCGGTTTCGAAGAATCGCTATGCCAATCTCTATTCGGAAGCGTTAGAGATCATCGAAAGAGAAGCCTTGCTGGAGTTCGACCGTCATGATTTGTTTGACGCCTCGATGCAAGGCATGTTAAGTAATTTTGATCGTAACTCCGCGTTCATTTCGGGGAGACGTTACAAATTTTTGGAAGAGGATTTGCGGCAGAAGTTTGGTGGGGTTGGCATGTATGTGGACGTAGACCCGACGACCAACGAGTTAATTGTTTTGGCGCCCATGCCCAATAGTCCGGCAAGTCGGGCGGGATTGTTGCCAGGAGATGTAATTGTTGCGATTGAAGGTCAGGCAGTTGACGGAGACACTCGCAGCGAAGCGATTGAATTGATGCGGGGCGATCCGGGGGCCACCGTTCGCATCACTATTCGTCGTGCCAACGAAAGTCGCGAGGTGGCCGTCACGCGTCAACAGATCCCAGTCGAGTCCGTGCATGGAGACTGGCGATCCCCAGACGGAACTTGGGACTATGTTTTGCGCGAACATCCTCGAATTGGATACATTCGTTTGTTGCAATTTGGGGATCAAAGTACGGTTGAGTTTGAGACGGCGTTGGCCAAAATAGCCGACAGCATCGACGGTTTGGTTATTGACTTGAGGAACAACTCAGGTGGGCTGTTAGAGAGTGCCGTGGCAATTTCCGATTTATTTCTTCCGCCAGAAAAAATGATCGTGGAAACCCGAGGCCGTGGTGAACGCGTCGAGAGTCGCAAGACAGCGACCGACAAACTGGGACTTAAACCGAGCATCCCGATTGTAATTTTAATCAATCGAAACTCAGCCAGTGCCAGCGAGATCGTGGCCGCGTCGTTGCAAGACCACGGCCGCGCGATCATAGTCGGCGAACGATCTTATGGAAAAGGTACTGTGCAAAATTTGATTCCTCTCGAAAGGAATATCAGTGCTATTAAACTAACAACGGCCAGCTATTGGAGGCCCAGCGGAAGAAACATCGATCGAGAATCCTCGGAACAAGCCAACAGCGATGAATGGGGTGTGTCACCGGATGCAGACCATTTGATCGAAATGGACGAAGAAGAGGTGTTTGAAAACTACCGCAAACGACATCTTCGCGATTTA
>JBGSIY010000297.1:0-7850 GCA_041742275.1 Pirellulaceae bacterium
AAAACTCGATTGAAATTTCGAGGAAGACACTTGAGCCCCTGTATATGCAACTTTCGGGACTCGATCAACAGATCGCGGATCTCCGGTTACTCATAACACGTCGCAGTCAGGACGCGGAATTAGTGGCAAGCGAATCGTCCACCGAAACGCCCTTATCCGCTCTTTATGCTCACCTCGATGAAATCGACCAGCAGATCTCCAGTTGGCGGCAGGTGCAACAGGGAGTCCAAGATCGTCGCCTGCACTTGCGGGATGAAATGGTGACCTGGTCTGAGTTGACCATGGACTCCGAAGACCATCCCTACCATTCTGCGCGGCTGGTTCTGTTAAAACTCGAGGAGGACCTGAATCGGGTTGAGCAAAGTTCGAAGGTGTTTGAGCAAGCCCCGCCGCAATCTAATTATGATCCCCGCGAATTTGCGACAGGTGTGTTGCACCAGTGCGACGAGATGCGGATCGGCCTCCAATCGCTCTGCGAAGAATTGGGGAAACAATTTAAGACGATTCGCCATCGCGCGGCGGTCACCGAATTCAAGCAGCTGCGGCGTTGTTTTAATGAAATAGCGGAAAACATCGACTTATTATTGGAGCGACGATCTCAAATAATCCAATCGATTCAGCAATGGGACAGCATCGGGGCTGAGGCCATTTTGATTGGCGAGCAAGAGTTTTTGCGAACTGCCGCGTCTGACGGATTCTTAGCGGCTCGGCGACGATTTCATGGTGCCGAGCCCACAAAAGCCCATCGGGATCTTCGATCCGTCGCTCCGGTTTTGACTCGCGAACAAAATGAACTAGAGAGTTTGATCTCGCGCCGGGAATCCTTAAGCAAGGAAATTGGTAGGCTCGACGGGGCGATGCACTCGGATTTACAACAGGTTGAGCGATTGCAGGACCAAATTCGAAATGCTGTCGTCGCCAATGTCCCCGCGCTGAACGTGCAGCTGGAAAAATGTGCGGGTGATGCACTTAAGTTAAAATCCACAGCGGATTCATTGGCTTTGCAAGTATCAGAAGATGAGCGAATCCCTCAATTGGTCGACCACACGTTGGTGACCCGCAGTACCATGAACTTTGCGACTTTATGGAACGACGAGCCACGCTCATTGCGAATATCGCCCGACGGAAGGCGGTTGCAGGCCTCGATTAATTGGTCGGACTATCAGGATATCGAGAGTTTCGATTTGGGGATTCAACAGAGTGCTTTGCTCGCCTGCGCCTTAGCCGGGTGTGCTTTGATCCGCGAACGAGGTGGTGAGACTCCGATGTTGATCGAGCAATTGGCGACAATCAAAGATATCGCCTTGCGCGAACGCTGCCTGAGAATGCTCAGCCGCGCAGGCCAGCAGACGATCATATTGGACTCGACACGAAACGAGGATATCGATTGGAGTACTATGTTTCCGCCCGAGGGGGCACGTCTGTTTCAGATTGGCTTGGTTCCCATCCTTCCCACCGAAGGAGTGGTGCAGAAACGCGTGGTAAACCAGGACGCTCCTTCGCAAGACATCAATTGGCGCGAGAGGAACCTTGTGGCCTATATGCAGCCTCAGTTGCAGCCATTTGTCTACAGCGATGCTATTGATTTGCGTCCGGCACCGGTGTCTTACGTGGAACCCAGTGTAGGGGGACGGCCGGATACAATGGCCCACGCGAAAGGAAATTTGCACTCCGACGGGATGGCCCAAGAATTTGCAGGCCGGCCCTATGACGATGTGAAGATCGCCGAGCACACGTTGTTTCGTACCAGCTCGGGGCGTTCGCTCGTACCGATGTCCGAAGAGACTTCGTTGCGAAACGTTGACCTTGTCGATTTATTACATTTGAACAATCTTTATGAGGCTGGTGTCACCAATATTCGGTCATTGTTGCATTTGGATCCAGAGGACCTACCACCCCGTTTGAAACAGTTGGGAATCATGTCAGGTCAGATCGACCGATGGCAGTCACAAGCGTGGTTGATGCTGTGTGTGCCGGGCATGGTCCCGAGCGAGGCACGGTTGTTGATTGCTTGTGGCATTTTGGAACCAGAACAACTGGAGACCACCCACGCCGATCAACTGTTGGCACGCATCAATCGATATTTGGCTAGTCCCGATGGGCAACGGTTGGCTCATGGCGCGACTCGATTTGAAATTCAGCGAATCAACGAATGGCACCGCGGCTTGTCGGCGACACGCTCAAACTGGCGTCAGTCAACGGGCTACAGTCGGCGACAGCGGCGCATGGTCCATTCCCGAGAAAATCCCGTGGCCATCGAACCCGGCTCGAATGGCTACTTTTCTCAAAACCGCACACGAAACTACGAGCCCGGCATGCGGTATTTTGAACCGGCATCGGGTGAAGAAGAGAATGTGCAAGTAAACCGTTCGATCGAGTCACAGCGACCCGTTACGGTGAGTCGTGATCGCGATGAGCAATCTCAGAAACCGTTTGAATCGCGAGAACGGATGGAGCCAAGGAGTCGACGCCCCACGAATCCCTCGAGTGATTCTCAGGATTCTGTCGTGAATCGCGAGCCGAAACACACGGCGGCGGAAAAGCCTGTGGGAGTCCGTTCGACGGAAGAGCGACAACGTGAAATTCGCCGGATGTTGGGAGAGCCGACATCCGAAAGAAACTCATCGCCGAAGACGATCGCTAAAATCGCCAAAGACAACTCACCCGTTGCCGAGGAACTAAAGTTTTATCTGAACTTGGAGGACCCAATCGAGGCTGCTCCCTCGATTGGCCCTAAAACCGCGGAGAAATTTACGGCGGTGAAGATCCATACGATCAACGACTTCCTAAAAATGAACGCTGAGGCGATGGCGGATTTAATCGATTACAAACGAATTACTGCCAATGTCATTCGGACTTGGCAGGATCAAACACGATTGGTGTGTCGCATCCCCAACCTGCGGGCACATGATGCGCAACTTTTGGTCGGTTGCGGAATCTTTGAACCTGAAGAATTGGCGACGATGAACCCCAAGAAGTTAATTTCGTTAGTCGGGCCATTTGCCGATACGAAAGAAGGCCTTAAGATCATTCGTTCCGGGAAAAAGCCAGATTTAGAAGAAGTCACTGATTGGATAAATTGGGCCAAGCACACGCGGAGTTTACAAGCGGCCTGAAAGAGAATTTGAGGTTGACGCGGCGAGACTCCTTTGTTTATGAGTTGCGTCAATTCGTTAGATACCATTGCGCACGCGCTAGTCGCGTGTTTTTTTTTGTCGGGCGAAAAATTGGATGTCGACGGGGAGTGGTTCCTTCGCCTTGCGAGCCCAAGTCGATCCGGCGAAAAAGAAATTTTCGACAGACAGGTTAGTTAAGTTGTCACGTCCTAGAGAGAATTAGAAGCACCCAAAATGAGCACTCTTGAACACCTCGAGGAAGTACGGCAACTATTAGCGACCCAAGACATGCAGGGGTTGGAGCGGCTGTTTGACGAGCTGCAGAACGACGAATTGAATCGATTGTTCGCACGAATGTCAGAGAAAGAAAGTTTGGTGTTGCTCTCGGTCCTCTCTCCCAGCACCTCCGCCGATATTCTGCAGATGCTTCCCTTTGCCCAAGCCACGGAGTTAATGGATGAACTGCCGGTAGGGGAGGCGGTTTCGATTATCGAAGAGATGCAGTCTCAAGAACAGGCTGACTTTGTCGGTGAATTGCATGAACAGCAAGCCAAGGCAATTTTGGCGGAGTTGCCCGACGAAGAGGCGGCGCAAGTTCGCGCGTTGGTGGGATATAGTGATTTTTGTGCCGGTGGTTTGATGGACGTGGAGTTCGTGGCCTTCCACTTCAACACCACCATTCGGAATGTTGTACAAGAGATGCGGGATAATGCGGATACGTATGGCGACTATCAGATCCAGTACGCATACGTGATCGATGACGCCTCCAGACTGTTGGGGGTGTTGCGATTAAGGGATTTGCTATTGGCACCGGCCAACGCGAAGTTGTCGACGATCATGATCAGGAACCCACTTTCGATTTCAGATAGCACGGAGCTGGATGAACTGCGTGAATTTTTCAGCGACCATGCCTTTTTGGGGGTCCCTGTTGTGGATGCAAACGGCGCGATGATCGGTGTTTTGAATCGCACCACCGTGGAAGCGGCGTTGGGAGAAAGAGCCACCGATGATTATCGCAAAACGCAAGGGTTGATTCGTGAAGAGCTCCGTTCGATGCCGCTATTGACTCGGTCACGTCGGCGCCTGGCGTGGTTGTCCATCAATATTGTATTGAACATCGTTTCGGCCAGCGTGATCGCCATTTATCAAGAGACATTGGCCCAGGTGATTGCGTTAGCCGTATTCCTGCCCATTATTTCAGATATGAGCGGGTGCAGTGGAAATCAAGCCGTCGCCGTCAGTATGCGCGAGTTGTCGTTGGGATTGGTGGAAGGGGGCGATGTCTTTAAAGTTTGGATGAAAGAAATAATGGTCGGAGTGATCAACGGCTTGTCGTTAGGCTGCTTGGTCGCCGCAGTCGCTTGGGTTTGGCAGGGGAGTTGGCATTTGGGCTTGGTGGTTGGCGTTGCATTGATGATCAACACGATCGTAGCCGTTTCGATTGGGGGAACGTTGCCATTGATCATGCGCAAGCTCCGGATCGATCCCGCTTTGGCCTCAGGCCCGATCTTGACGACCATCACGGATCTATTTGGGTTTCTTACTGCCCTCAGTTTGGCCGCTCGATTTTTGGTTTAGAACCAATGCAAAAAACCGACCGAAGACTTGACTCACTCGTGCCCCTGGGGGCGCAAAGGGAAATGATTGAACGGGTTCCGTGGGTGTTTGATCGCAATATCTCGCGCCCAGAAAAACGACGCGTCCTCTAAATTACGGGGAATTATTGTCCATTAACCGCAATTCAATGGCTTTTAATCTGTAAAACGTCAGTTTATACTTGACGATTGTTCCGGTGGCGTAAGCTGTAACGATGGTAATGAATGGAATCTTATTTGCCCCATCGTCGTATTTTGAGCATCTGCACAGGGGTTGAAATCGACTGAGGAGACCATCCACAAAATCGGTATTTTTGTATCGGCAAATTGTGGGTGTTCCTGATAGTGTCCCGAGCGAACTCACTCGATGTGACGCGAGGGTCTGCCAAAAGTGATTCCTGTTGTGTGTTCGGCGGCAAGACCTAGGAGGCATCACGCGGAACGAGCTGCATGATCACGTTACCAATGTAAACATATTGATACAGCGGATCATGATTGGGCATTGACGATCGTCCACTTCCAAAATTTGTATCGAGGACTCAATATGAAAAAACGGCCTAATTCACCTGCAAAACGAAATGTTAACAGGGATCGGACCCCTCAGGCGTGTGCCTATCAAACCCTTGAATCTCGCTACTTGTTAGCGGGCCTCTTTGGCAACGAAGTGACTCCGAATTTGATTTCGGATCCCTTTGCGTATCGAGCCGTGACCATGAAAGAAATGGTGGACCGAGCCGCGAACCACAGTTACATCAAGGACGAATTGGTGGTCGCCTTGCAAACACAAACGAATCAGGGCCCGCATGCGATCGCGACCATCGACTGGTCGCGGATGACAGGCATCGATGGAACGGAGGCCGTAAAAACATTGATGACCGTCCCTCGGGCTGGGAACCAAAGCGTTTCGCTGGTGACATTAAAGTTGGGTGAAGGCGATGTGTTCCAGGCGATGAGCCAATTGGAGTCTTATCGCCGCGTGATGTGGAGTTCGCCAAATTTTTCTTCGACAAGTGACCCCCGTGAATTTGTACCCAATGATCCTCGCTATGTCGAACAATATCATCATGCATTAATGCAAAACGATTTGGCCTGGGATATTACTTTGGGCAGTTCGAATATTATCGTTGGAGTAACCGATGATGGTGTCGCATTTGACCACTCGGATCTAGCCACCAATATGTGGAAAAATTTGGGTGATTTCCCGAGTGACGGCGTCGACAACGACGGCAATGGTTATGTCGACGATTTTGATGGCTGGGACTTTGCGTCCAACGATTGGAATCCCTACCCCAATAGTTCCTCGGACACCCATGGTACCCATGTGGCGGGGATTGCCGCCGGTCGAACGAACAACAACATAGGGATTGCTGGAACGGCAGGGGGCTCGAAAATTATGGCCTTGCAGTTCTACAAGAGCGGTAGCCCTTGGACGGCAGCCATGATCAACGAAACATTTGTCTATGCTGCAGATAATGGGGCTCACATTGTCAACACCAGCTATAACATTGATGGTTGGGTTGGAGATCCGGTATTTGCTGCAGGATTGCAGTATTTGTATGACGCGGACGTGCTGCACCTGAACTCGGCTGGCAACAATGGTGCGCTCAACCCACCTCGTCAAGCGTTTGGGCAGACGTTGTTGGTTGCGAGTACGGGAACCGGTGACGTGGCCAGCTCGTTCACCAATTATGGGATCGGTGTCGATATCGCGGCCCCCGGAGGAGCGATCCTGTCGACAGTGACTGGCAATGCCTACGATACGTTTTCGGGAACGAGCATGGCGACCCCTAATGCGGCAGGGGTAGCGGCCTTGATTTGGTCGGCCAACCCTACCTGGACGCGGGATCAAGTTGCGGCTCAGTTGGTGGCAACAACGGACAACATCGATGCCATCAATCCGACCCGTGCCGGTTTATTGGGGACGGGACGAGTCAATTCATTCCGAGCGGTCACGGAATCGCTGGGAGCTCCCTCCGTAAGGCTTGTAACTAACTTGCCGGGAAATGGCGGGTTTGTAGACGATACCACAATTGATCAATTTGCCGTGGCATTTGATCAGATTATGGATCCAGGTTCGGTGAACAATGGTGCCAATTTTGAACTTCGTGGCGCCGGTTTGGATGAGTTGTTTGACACTGCCGACGACGTGGTATTCACACTGGATACCGGAACCTACAGCATTGGCACAAACCGTTTGGTCTTTGATATTGTCGAAGGGGCATTGGACTACGGGAAATATCGTTTGACAATGGTCTCCGGGGGACTTCAAAACCCCTTTGGAGTGGCGTTAGATGGGGACGGAAATGGCACGGCGGGTGACCATTTCGTTTCCATCTTCAATATTGCTCCACCACCACTAGGAGCTGTCGCCTTTGATCGCATGTCCTACCAAGTTGAAGACTTGGTGGCGATCTCGGTGAGCGATTCCAATGCGGTCGCACCCGTCTCAGTCGTCGTCACGACCAGTGCTGGTGATTCCGAAGTAGTGAACTTGGCCCCCCAAGGCTTTGGGAAATTTTTGGGGTGGATCACGGCCACGGCGGGTGCTGCCAATGGGTCGGACGGTGTTTTACAAGTCGGACTTGGGCAAGAACTGACGGTAACCTACATGGATGTCGATGACGGCAATGGCAACCCTGCCGAGGCAACCGACACGGCCATCATTTCCAACATCCGGCAATATGATTCCGATGATGTCCCCGTGGTAATCTCTGATAATAATACGATTACTTCGACGATCACGATTGTCGATCCTGGGTCGATTTTTGATTTGGACTTGCAGTTAGATATTACGCATACTTGGGTCTCGGATTTGGATGTTTTCTTGATTGCACCTGACGGAGTGACTCGCATTGAGCTGTTCCAAGATATCGGTGGCAACGGCGACAATTTTTCGGACACGTATCTGGATGACGAAGCCTCGGTAGGTATTGCCAGTGGTGTGGCTCCGTTTACCGGTTCCTTCCGACCCGTGGGTAGTTTCTCCACGTTAGATGGTATCGATGCAGCTGGCGTTTGGACTTTGGAGATTAGGGATGATGCCGGAGGCGATACGGGAACGCTCAATCGTTGGTCTCTGTTCGTCGACTTGCGCTCTTTCGATATGGGAACGGTAAGTCTCGACCGTCCCACCTATGCT
>JBGSIY010000298.1:0-7433 GCA_041742275.1 Pirellulaceae bacterium
CTGTGATTGACTTTGCCGGAATTTACCTTTCTAATGCCTGAACTGTATCTAGGATGTGGAGATGTCACCTTTGGAGACAAATACGGGCAATTGACCAAGGTGTGTTTGTAAAAAGTCCCAAACTCCTTCTGGAGTTCCCGCTTCAACCTGAAACTTGTTTTCAAGCTCTTCCGTTGGTCTGTAAGCAGAAATAACCAAGTCTTGTTTGACTGCAATACTCGTGACTTGCTTAAATGATTGCTGTTGTTTATCCAGTGTTCGAACGTCTGCAACGATAAAGCCAGCGCGGGCTAGTGCCTCTTGGATTGCAGTCCAAACCGAGTTTTTCGAGTTGCTGAATACAATCGTAATCCATCGTCCCGGTTTCAAGACTCGATAGTATTCGGTGAAGCATCGCTCCATTAATCGCTGATATTCGATCAAACCTTTTTGTTTTGATCGGTTCTTCTTGGCTCTCTCTACAACAGCTTCTGGACCGGCATCCGTTGTTACTTTTAGGAATGCCTCCACAAGGAAATTCAGTTCTGAATAAGGAAGGTTGTCGCCAAACGGTGGGTCTGTGAAGATGTAGTCAATCGAGCGAGGCGGCAACGGCAAATTCCCAGTATCACCCGTTGTCGTGTAGCTTGTGCCTCGTGAAGCGTATTGCCGCATAAACGTCGAGCAAAGCCGTTTGCTTTTTCCGCCTAGGATATACCAAGGGCTGCATTCGGAATGTTGGGATGGAACGTAAAAAACACCGCTGATGTATTGGTTAACCTGTGAATAGCCAGTGGGGCGGTACCGATTAAGTACTGAAGCAGTCCAGATGGCTTGTTCAATGAAGAACAACAAGAACGATCTTAGGCGAACGTCGGAACATTGGATTGCAATCGCCCAGCTTGCCGCGAGAGCGTGTATTTGCCGAATCAAGAACAGGTGATGGACGTGAGTGATCTTGCGTCCGCTTAGTCGAGTTGCTTCCCACATGTCATCGAAAGGAAACGGCTTAATTGGAAACGATGGAGCATTCAACGCTTCAATCTTTTGAATTACTTCCAGGTCTTCTTTGGTTGGGACTTTCTCAAACTTTTTTTTCCCTAGTCGATAAGCAATAAGAATCGGTTTTCGTTTCGGCGATTCAACGGAAACACCAAGCAATTTGTCAAATCGAGTTTCAAATTTTGATTCGAGTTTGCTCTTTTTGAGCGTCACATTGCAATGTGGACAAGGAAATGACTCCCTTACTTTCTTTGACTTTCTATCGAAGGCGACCTCTAGGAAGACAACCTCTTCACTACATTCACTGCACGAATAAACCTCGCTCCAAACTGTGTAGTCGATTTGCGCGATCGTTCGGCCGTCCGAGTGAAGTGTTTGGTATATCCACCCAATCTCGGTTTTCAGATTGGCCAAAAGTTCTTTTGACAGTCTTTCGAATTCGTCGAGATCGAATGGCGTCGTGTAATTCGTAGTAATGAATGTCGCGGCAGGCGAAAGATCATTCAGCACCGTCTTCCTAATGCCCCAATTCGGCTTTGCCATACCTGCTTGTGACCATCTCTGTTCCAATTCAATACGATACGGTTCAGGAGGCAGTGCGCAAAAGTGAGCGGCGACGCCAGTCATTCCCGATCCGCAGAACCCGTCCAATACGACGTCACCGGGATTTGTGTAGTGCAAGATTGACGGAATGATCGCGAGATGCGGTACCTTCGTGTGATATCCGTGCGCTTTGTACAACGCATCCGTTTTTCCTTCGCTTACATCAACTGCAAATGGCGTTCGTTTGTAGTTCGTCGATTTTTTCGACGTCGTTACGGAAACAAAATCCTCCAAAAATGGATTGGGGCATGCCGTGTAATACGGCGGATCGGAAAGTGCGAGGATGTCGTCGTCTTCGCCGATGGGAAAGCCTTCGATTTTGCGAAACTCGGGGTCTTTGAGTTTTTCACTGAGCTGGTTCAGGAAGTACTTTCGGCGCGCATCGTCATCCGGGAATGTCATGCCAAGACATTCGACTGGCTGCGAATTGTCGTAGCTAACTTCAAACAGTCGGTCTGAACCCGCCTTGGCCGGAACCAACGACTCTTTGAACAGCGTTTCTTTTTGTGGACGCTTCGTTTTTTTCTTTGCCATTTTCGATTTCCAATTCCCGATTACTCACCCAGCATTAACGAAGCATTGTCAAAGTACATCAACAAGGCTTGGTCTTCCTGAATGACCGCATCGGGCAGTCGCTTTGCCATTTGCACAATTGTTGCGAAGTCTTTTCGCTGCCAACAATCTTTAAAGCCAGCTCGAAGCGCTTCCGTTCGTACGATTTTCAACTTGCCTTTGGACTCGTTGTATTCATGGAACTCTTTTAAGAGATGACGATTGCGTAGCTGCTCAAGATGGGCTTCGTTTTTTGAGTCCGGGATTTGCCAATTGCCATTTGAATCTTGTGCAAAGTTCTGATCCAAAATAGCCTGTAGCTCTAGCGGTTGTTCGTGTTTTTCCCAAACTCTTTGAGCTTCTTTCATGTAAAGAGGTTGAAGAGTCTGGTACTTCATCGGGTTTTCGGTAAGCCGTTGCCTGACCCACTGTATCGCGCTCTTTTCGTCGCTTACGAACAAGCTGAGTTGCTCGCAGGAATTTACGCCTAGTCGGTGTTTTTCATAATCCCCAACTTGCTCCGGCAGGAAGTACATTCCATCTCGCTCTGGGAATCGCTGCCGCAACCCAGCATGAAACTCAGCGGACGAAATTGGAACCGGCAGTCCGCGTTGAACGTGAAAAGCAACGAGTCGATCAAAAAGCACATAACCTTGTCGTTCAGCGATTACAGTGATTTGCTGGTCATGGACGTCCACAATTTGCAAATGCCGCAAATGTGATGAAACAAATTGCCATACCGATTGCTCGCTTTTCGGATTACTTCGAATCTTGTTTTCCAAATCGGATTGCGGTTTGTACGCTGAAATCGCAAGATCCTGGCGTGTCGCTGTCGTTGTTGTGTAACCTAGAATGCTCCCTTGTTGCTTGTGAAGATCTCGAACGTCGGCAACTACGAATCCGGCTTTGCTAATCGAGTTTTGTAAGGCGTTCCAAACAGAGGCTGCCGTGTTAGAGAACTCTACAGTTATCCATCGCCCAGGTTTCAGTACGCGAAAATACTCGACAAAAGCGCGAGTCATCAATTCTTCGTAATCGGCGAGTTTTTTGCCTTGAGCCTTGCTTGTTATCGCTTCGCATTCGTTGTTTGTAAAAACCCTTAGCCATGACTCCCAAATGAACGCAAGCTCCGAATACATTTTGTTGCCGCCAAACGGTGGATCGGTAAAAATGTAGTCGATTGAATTTTCAGGCACGCCTAATTGGGTCACACTGGAGACGCCGACCATTGGTAGTTGGCTACTTGCGGCTGTTATTTGCACACCACGACGTCTACTAGCAATTTGCGAGAGAACGGATACTTCGCTTTGAATCGACGGGCAGTAAAGGGTTCCGGAACGCTCCTTGCCAACCCAGCCGCCTCGACTTTTTCCTTTTCGGGAAGCAAAGTAGTTAGACATTAACGGAGCGCACAGTTTGCTCGATTTGTACATCAGCGATGTAAGCATAAACCGGGCCCTTGGACTGCGCGCATGTGACCAAGCACACGAAAGTGCGTACAGATTTCGTTTCGTAAAGAAGTGGTGCACGTTGGTTAGTCCTAACGGATCGTTCCGACGCGATTCGTCTCCTTCGGGCATTCGATCCGACGGAAACCAATAGTCAATTCGCTTGTCATCAATTTGCCGTATTACCTCTAAGTCGTTTGCGTCCGGCAACTTTTCCATGCGTTTGCCGGCTACTTCATACACAACTGTGACGGGAACCTGCTTTGCTCGCTGCCAATGTTCGTTCAATGCCGTGTCGAACTCACTGGTCAATGCGCGGCTCAATTTTGATTTTCGCGATGAGGCTTGGCATTTGGAACACGATACGACGTCGTTTACTTTGCTATTTTCTAGGTCGACACCTGCTTCCCAGAATACAATCTCTGCATTGCAGTTGTTGCAAAGAAAGACATCAGACCAAAGCACGCAGATGATCGTTCCGGTTTTATTTTTTCCATGGCGCGTTTCATACATCCATCCGCAATCGCCAAGGACCGCACTGACCATTTCATCGACTTCACTTTCGAACGCGTTTACGTCATAAGGGAAATTGAAGTTGTAACTCAAATGAGTTGCAGCCGGACATATATCACTGACGATTGCACGGCGACTTCCCAATTTGCTAATCACATTGCCGTTAGCGTCAGATACCTGTCCTGTCTTTTCCTTAACTGTGTAACCTAGTTGGATTACAGCGTTTTTGTCGCTGCAGAATTGGACGCCAACAGCCGTCATGCCAGTGCCGACAAATCCATCCAGCACGATGTCTCCTGGTTCGGTGTAATGCAAAACTAGTCGCATTACAGACTCGTGTGGGACCTTCGTCGCATACGAATGCGCATTCACAAATTTGTTATTCCTGCTGTCTTCAAGGGCAGCTGGGTATGGCAATCGCGAATAGTCCTGTGCTCTCTTGTCTTTCGGTTTGAATAACTCAATAAAGTCAGCCAGGAATGGATTTGGACATGCCGTGTAAAACGGCGGATCGGAAAGCGCGAGGATGTCTTCGTCTTCGCCAATGGGAAATCCCTCGATCTTGCGGAATTCAGGATCTTTGAGTTTCTCGCGAAGATTGTTCGAAAAGTACTCTCGGCGAGCTTCATCGTTTGGAAACTTCTTTCCAAGACACTCCACTGGTTGCGAGTCGTCATAACTGACTTCGAATAGACGCTCAGAACCCGGCTTGGCTGGTACCAGTGTTTCCTTGAACAGGGTTTCTTTTTGCGTCGCCGCTTTTTTCTTTTTTGCCATCTGCCAATTCGCTCAATTACTGTGTTGCCCTAACGCTATTGCTGCGTGATCCGGTTGTGTCGACGTTGGTCAGTGACCAACCTCATACCTGACCCGAACTTGGTCACTGACCAACCTCCAAATTCACCCATATCAATCCTCCAGCAGTATTTTCTTGCGTGCGATCTTCTCGATCGCTGCTGCGTCGATACTTCCGTCGGGGCCGTCTTCCGAAGTGATGACCTGTTTCATGAAACCATGATCCTCGTACCACTGCTTCTTCCGCTCCCATGCTTCCGCATACGACGGGATCGTTAACATCCCCAAATGCTCCCAGTACCATGTGTCTCCTTCGAAGCTGACGGTGAAGTCAGGAAGGCGAAAGTCGTAGGGATCGTCCGGCGATTCCAACCGTTGCTCGTATTCGTAGCTGATCCCCAACCTGCTGAGTGTGTCGGCCACGATGACTTCAGACTTGGAACGAACGAGCGTTCCTTTTGAGGTTCGATGGATCAGGTGACTGGGGAAATACGTTCCCGCACCATCTGGTCGGACTGCCATGACGAAAAGATTCGTATTTCTAAGCAGCGTTGCCGATGCCATCGGGCTGCGAAGCGACTCTAAAACTTTTGTATCTCGCTCCAGCAACAGCACCATCTTCTTGCGAAAGCGAGTTAAACCGGTGTACAGCAACTCGCGCGACAGTGTCGCCGCTGCCGCAGGGAGAACAAGGAAGACAATGTCAAAGTCGCTGCCTTGGGATTTGTGAACGGTTAGTGCGTAGGCCAATTCAAGGTTGGCATCGACATCGCCGCGAAAGTAGCGGTAGGCAACGTCGGGTTGGGTCGAATACTTGACATCGAGGTAATTTTGGTGGGTGTACGTGACCAGACCAATTTCACCGTTGGCGACATAGTCGATGCCCGTTCCAAATGGATAGCCCTTCATGCCCCGGTTGAATGTCTGCATGACTTTGTCGGTCCAAACAATTCGCTCTTCACCAAAGGGTTTGGCGTAGCCTTTCTTTTCCAACAACCGGGCGCGGTATTTCAATTGCACCCGACGGTTTAACTCAATAGTGCCATACTCATGGTTGCGCACCGGACTGAGGATTTGCCAATTTTCTGCGTGCGTGGGTTCCGGACGTTTGGTGTCGGCGACGCCCAGACTTTTGTTCAGTGAGGCGTACGCGTTGGAGTCGTCGCCGACTCCGATCAGTTGTTTCATGCGAGCGCCTAGGATCGTTTCCATTTGGCGCGTGTCATTCCAGAAATGAACTTCCAGATCACCGCTGACATCCTGTCGCGCCGCGCGGGATAACAACGCGTCGTCGTCCGGGGTTGGTTCCTCACGCAGGTAACCATCGGCCAATTTCAAGGCCAGGCTGTTGTGATCCTGGTGACGTGCTCGCTCGGTGAGTTTCGCCAGGCATTTTCGTCGCTCGTCGTTTTGCTCCAGCCAGGCAATGATGTCGACGAATGGACGGCCCGGCCCAATTGGCGGCAGTTGGTTGGGATCACCCACCAAGATAAGCCGGGATACCTGGTTTAATTCAAGTGCTCGGAAGAGTACGCCAAACAAATCCATCGGCAACATCGACGCTTCATCGACAATGACGGTCGGTGTTCCGCGTTGATTGCCACCGGAATACCGCAATCGAAAAGTGTCCGGATTCAACCAGTCGTGCCGCATTAGGAATTGGTGAACAGTAAACGCATCGCGCACGCTGCCGTCGTCGCGTTTCGTTCGATCCATCAATCGGACGCGAGCTTTGCCTGTCGGAGCGAGCAGTAGCAGCGAGCGTCGCCCATGCAGCTCCTCAAGCCCCTTCAGAAATACCTTTAGCACACTCGTTTTTCCGGTCCCGGCGCGACCGGTGAGAATGCTGAACCGTTGTTCGTAAAGCGTCGTCAGAGCTGCCGCCTTTTCACTTTGGGCGCGAGCCTCAACTTCGGGAGGCAGATCGGTGCCGCCTTGCCCGAATTCTGACTTGAGTAGTGCATTCCAGTCCCAGCCGGGTTTGGGTGGATCGTTCTGCTTTTTCACCAGTCGTCCCAAGCGACCACTGACTTCCTTTTCCAGTTCGTCTAAATGACTCAAGGCAATCGTGGGTTTTTCATCGTCGGGACGAAACGCGAGCATCTGCTGATAATAGGCAGCTTGACCACGCACGAGATCGGGATCGGGTTTGCAAACGCGACGCTCCGGAAATCGTGCCTCGATTCGGTTGAGCGTGTCCGAAAAACTGAGTAACGTGTCGCCCTCATCCGCTGCGCCATTGAGTACCGATATCGCTGTCGCACGAACTCGTCGGGGATCATCTTGCGGGCACGATTCGATATTCGTGATGAAGTGGGCCGCGTCTCCCTCAGGTCGCATGCCGCGATCTATGGCATCAAGCGAGATAGCGTCGGAGTCGGCTCCCCCCTGATCCATCTCCGCGATCAGGTAAGGATTGGCGATCAACTGTTCGTCCGTCGCTTTGATTCCGGCGCGGGCCCGCAGATCGGAATTGGCAATGCGAGCGACTTGCACCGGCGTCAATTCGAAACGAGTTAACAGCTTCAGTAATTCACGGCG
>JBGSIY010000299.1:0-4343 GCA_041742275.1 Pirellulaceae bacterium
GTGCCACTCGCTTGTCGCGGCTAGGTTGGTTTGTGGGTATGCCTCTTGGCCGCGAAGCGGTCGCAGCACCTAGCCGCCGGTGATAACCGGCGGATAAACGCCCCCATTCAACTCAAAGCCCCGAAGGGGCGACAGAAATCCGCGGATGGCGACCCGTGATGAATTTGCTGTCGCGGCTATCGCCGCTGAGGTGGATTGATGGGGTCGCATTATCAGCGGGTGATACCCGCAGCTATGTGCTGCCGCGGCTATCGCCGCTGAAATTCAAGTTCCGGCAGGAGCCTCATTTGTGGACGAAAGACTTCTAATACCCCCCGGTTTTTCAACCATGCACCATGCACTCAACATCAATCGAATTTTAACTATCGCCTTTTACTCTGCAAAAGAAAAAAAATTTCGATCGTTCGCAGAGCTAAAACGGACATTTATTTATCGAACGGTCCTTAGGCTGCGTGATGCGTGATACTAACAGCGTGACGCGTTAGTAATTGTCCGGAATTAAGTTCCCGGATTGAAGTTAGCCGAGTCAACCAGATTCAGCTGAAAAACGTTAGCCGCGAATCCATGTCCGCGAATGCCAACACGAGAGTAAACGCTCGACAGCCAATCAAGGCTTGAACGATTACGCTCCGCGGGAGCCATCACAGTTTCGAATGTATAGTGAAATTTCGTTTTGTTTCGGTCGGAAACTCAATTTCCCTGAATGCGTTGAGAGGAGTCGTGTCGGGCTGATTCTCGGCCAGTGGCAGATACTCCCCCCAACAGACCTCGCATTGAATTCATCGCCAAAACCTCTCGCACGCAGTAGCCGCCAACGGCTGAATTTGTAACAATTCAATGTGAGCGATCGTATGCTCTTGCTAATGAAACTACTCGGAAAGGCACGAAGACGATGAAACTTTGCTACTTATTGATGTTGGCCTGTTTGCCAACCACGCTCTCAGCCATGACAGATGATTGGCCCGGCTGGCGGGGTGCAGACCGTACGGATATTTCCACCGAAACCGGACTGTTACAGGAATGGCCCGCAGGCGGCCCCAAGCGGATCTGGCTAAATGATGCCGGCGGACTGGGCTACTCCGGATTTGCCGTCGTGGGTGATCGTCTGTTCACTCTCGGTCTGTTTGACGGCAATGAATATGGCCTATGCCTCGATGCCACCTCAGGCAAAGAATTATGGCGGGCCAAGGTCGGCGATGAATTCAAAAACGGTTGGGGAGATGGCCCACGCAACACACCCACGGTCGATGGCAATCGCGTTTACTTCATGTCCGCCACCGGCAGCCTCGTCTGTGTGGAATTGGAAAGCGGCAAGCCAGTTTGGAACACCACCATGCAAGAATTTGGTGGCGAGGTTCCATTTTGGGGATTCTCCGAATCCCCCCTGGTCGATGGCGATCGCCTCATTTGCACACCGGGTGGAAAACAAGGAGCCATGGTGGCACTGGATAAAGCCACGGGGAAGAAACTATGGCAAACCAGCAGCATCCAACAAACGGCCCATTACTCGTCGCCCATTGTGATCGAAAACAACAAAAAGCGTCAGTACGTCCAATTGATCATGGACGTTGTCGTCGGAGTCGATGCGGAGACCGGCGATGTTTTGTGGCAAGTTCCCTTTCCTGGAAAAACAGCCGTGATCCCGACTCCCGTCCTCGCTGACGGACAAATTTATGTCACCGCCGGTTACTCGGCAGGCTCCAGCCTGATCTCTCTCTCTGATGACCAATCGGCGACGGAAGTCTGGCACAGTCGTTCCATGAGCAACCATCATGGCGGCGTGATTTATATGGATGGTCACATCTACGGGCACTCGGACCGCGAAGGCTTCAGTTGCCAAAATGTGAAGACCGGAGAATTGGTTTGGAGTGAGAAAGAACAATTGAAGAAAGGTGCCGTCACCTTTGCCGACAACCGATTCTATTTTATCGAAGAACAAACAGGAGACGTTGTTCTGTTCTCGGCCTCGCCTGAGGGTTGGGATCAAAAGGGGCGATTTGAATTCAGCCCCAAATCAGAACAACGTCACCCCCGCGGCGCGATTTGGGTCCACCCCGTCATCGCCAACGGAAAACTCTATCTCCGCGACCAAGAAAACATCTGCTGCTACGATATCAGCAAGTAGGCAGTTGAAATGATAAAATCCGATCCTTTTTCAGGTTCGGATTTTTTTATGCATCAAAAAATTAAGGGCCGTGTTGGCTGCAACACGGCCCTTGTTATTTGTCTGAACTTAGGAATTGGCTTTCACCAAGGAAATCAATCTCTGGTGGCTTCCAACACAATATCTTGCCCTTCGACAATTTTCACCTTAAGTCCCCCTGCTGCTGTCGTGTATTTGGGACTGAGGCGAACAGGCCGCGTCGGTTCTTCCCCTTGGGCGGGCCGTTCCTCTTCTGTATCGACCAGGACAACGACGTGGTCCCCTTCGACAGCACCAGGCTGATTGTCTATTACCGTGTTCAGAATAAATTGGCCGTTCTCGTCCGAAATTGCTTGAGACGTTGGTCCGTCGTTTTTGGCCAGAAAATCGGGCATAAATTGGACCATAATGTTCGCGGCAGGAACGCCATCAATCTTCACAACTCCCTTGGCTGGCACCAATTTAAAAGTTTTCTTGCCGGAGCAACCCACTCCTAAAATGAGCGACAAACAAGCCAATGAAATCGCAAGCTGAAAAAAACTTCGAGAGACCATCTAATTCCTACCCAACATAAGTGAACAATCAATTCTTTTTGGAACAACTCTTTAAGATCAAAGTTCTACCAATACTAAAAACCAAGTTCGGTCGTGTTCAAGATGTTGCCATCGGAACGTTGACAAATCAATGCAAGAATGTTTTGCGAAACCTGTTCGGAAATGAAGTGGGTTGAACCGTCAACAAACACAAAGTTAGCACCTGCGGGGTGACCACTGCCAAAAGCGCTCAACCGGGCATCCTGATGGATATACCAAGCGTTTTGTGAGGCTGGTGCACCCGGCTGACCATGAGCCCACGGAATTCGGTAGTTGATAGCGGCAAAGGAACCACCCATAATGTTTTGTAATCCAGTGTCGCCTTTAGCTGGATACCAGCGAGACCAACCTTCCATATTGCTGCCGCTTGTCCAACCGGCAGCCGTAAAGGTGTCAAAGTTGAGGTCACGATGATGACCTTCTCCAAACATGACGGTATTACTTGTTCCGTCGAGAACGTCCCGCAAGCTAACTTCAATTCCGAGCGGTGCCGTTGATGCTTTTCGAGCATTCGGGCCAACACACATGAAGACACCATCATTTGTCGAAGACGAAGCAAATACCGGGCGTGAACCGCCATTTGCTTTGTAACTCGTTGGTCCGTAATACTCGGTTACACTACCTGAGGTGTAAGGAAGAGCCGTGCTCGGCAATAAGTCTGTCGGGCACAGGAAGCTGGGAATCACTCCACCGGAGCGTCCCATGGTGGGATCGGTCGCAACATTGTTGATGGGAATGCGCGAGTCCATGCCATCATACAAATTGTTTTGCTCCATGTAGGGCAGTATGTAGTAGAAGACGGAAAAACCTTGGTAGCTGTATCCGGAGGACGAACCACTCACCCACTGTTGCCCTGCGGCGTTGAGACGAACTTGGGTATAGCCTGGTGGAAACTTACCGACGGCTCCTTCGCGATTCATTACAGCAAGTCCAAGCTGTCGAAGATTGTTACTGCATTGTGTGCGGCGAGCGGCTTCGCGGACTTGTTGGACGGCTGGCAACAAAAGCCCAACCAAAATGCCGATGATGGCAATCACAACTAACAGCTCAATCAATGTAAAACCATGCAATGGCTTGCGCCCGTTCCGATGATGCGACATCGAAGCCTCCAGTTTGTAAATTGGGTTCAGATAAGGGTGGGGGAATAATTTCAAAAAAATTCCTACTACGTCGCCGATTTTATTCCATCATTTGCTCGTCGAATAGGGTCAAAATGTCTTTGTGAAGGAACTTTCAATTCTCGAAATTCCACTCCCGGAGGATCGGGGCCGCGACAAATCCGAAAAATCCGTTTACCCACGGACCGAAGGTGGGAATCGGCTGGCGAACCGCCGGGTCGCGGATGACGGTTTGAACTCGCTCGCGGTTAATGGATTAACGTGAAATCTATTGCGGAACACATTATGAGCACATCGCCCCCCCCTTGCCAAACGGCAGGATAACCCCGAAAACAGTATGCTTTAAGGCGTTTAATTCGACTTTAATCCCAGGTAATTGCCAACGATGCCGACTGATATTGAAATTGCCAAACAGGTCCAGCTCCGCCCCATCGCCGCCATTGCAGAACAACTGAAAATCAACTCAGATGACTTGGAAGTTTACGGCAA